>JAUVDE010000400.1 GCA_030595485.1 Draconibacterium sp. | reverse complement strand
GTAGATTAGCGTTTAAAGTGTATTCTTTTTTAGGAAACAATTTTCCGAAGAAAGTTTTGGAGGCACTGAATTTTCCAAAACCTGGATCAGCCCAACCAAATAATTCTAATTCGTCACCCTCAGGAATAACAGTTACTTGTGAATCGTAGTACCCCAAATAACACTGTGTTTTAACTTTGGTACCGGTAAGTACATTTCCGCTGATAATACGTTGTTTGTAATCAGCATCAAGCAATTTACCTTTGGTTACAGTTGCAACTGGCGCACCCAAAACTGTTTGCACGTATTTCGGAGCTTTCACTTCGGAACCTGTTACTGCAAATGTTTTTGTGAAATCTACTTTTCCGGTGTCGAATAAACGACCAATAAAAAGTACATCCTGCGGATTGATTGTCCAAACTACTTCGCCTTTGTTAATTGGATTGGTGTTAGCAATCTGCACACCAACGTTTCCTGCTGGGTGAGGACCTTCGAAAGTATTTACTTCAACATTTTTAACTCCAGTAAAAGCTGAACCGGCATTAACACCAAGAATTACTTTTCCTTCGGTTAATTGTGCCAATGCATTCACTCCGGTTTGGAATGTATCCAACTGACCGTCCAATACAAAATTGTAATCGGGAGCCAATGGTGCAGTGTCGAATGTTGAAATGTAAATCGAAATTGGTTTCTCATCCGGTTTGGCAATTACACCATATGGACGTTTTTTGATGAATGGCCACAAACCACTTTTTAGGATTTGCTCTTTCACCTCTTCCGCAGACAATGAACTAGGATCGGCTTTTTTGAATTCAAGCGAACCAGCTTTTTCATTTGTCTCGATAACTATCTCCAAAATTTTACGACGCTCACCACGGTTAATCGAAACGATTTTACCTCCATAAGGAGCAGTAAAAACAACTTCAGGGTGGTACTTGTCATAGAATAAAGCGTCGCCAGCTTTTACCTCGGCATCAACCTTTAAACTTAGTTTTGGAGTAAGTCCTTGGAAATCGGTGGGTTTAAGAGCCACTGTTGCCGGGGTCGGCAATTTCTCGAGCACCTTATCAGCACTTCCTTTCAGCTTTATATTGAGCCCTTTCCTTAACTTAACTACTTCTGACATATTGGATTAAGACTAAAATTTATTTTAGGTGTGCAAAAGTAATAATTAATTGCTGTTACACAATGCGTATGGGGTGCACTGTGTATATAAAACATACAAATATATCAATATGTGTATTGATATGAATCAGTTTGGTAAATTCAGTTCGTAATTTGAAAGGAAACTAAATAATGAATATTTCAGATTAAATTAACATTTTTGACGTTCTAGAATAATGATTGAGGAGATTGAAATAGGATTGAGATGATTGAACAGATTAAAACCGGTTGGAGTTGAGATTGAACGAAATTGAATTCGATTGATTAAATTAGCTTGAATTATAACTCAAAAACATCATGGATAATCAAGAATGGTTGAATTATAAGATTGAGATAAGGGAAAGATTGAGACTTTTTACCCTGAAAATATTAAAAATACTGGCATCGATGTGAAAAAGGTAATCTGACTAATTTTAAAGAAGAGAATATTTGTCATGAAGGATACATCAATCTTTTCAATCTCAAATCAATCTTTTTCAATCAGAAGACATGATTCTCTCCATTCTTTTTTTAATCTTTAGCAATCAAAAAGGATAATTATGAAACGAGCATTATGAAGTTTAGCCACAACGGAGAATCATTATAAGCGAGTTCCATTGAATACCGCTGAAAATTTTAAATGATAATGAGATGAAATTCAAAATATATAGTTTGTTATTGACTTTGCTTGTAGCAACTTCAGCCTTTGCGCAAGAAGATCACTTCTACTACGAAAATGCCTCGTATAAAGAAAGTATTAAAACCGTTCTGGCTCATCGAGAGGGTTTTGGCTTGTCGAACCCGGTGCTGGGTTTACACGAAAACTTGCGCTTGGTTTTTAAATTCGATGATATCTCTCCGGACGTAAGGGATTATTCTTATACCATTGTGCATTGCGATGCTGAGTGGAATGAAACCAATCTGTCGCAAACCGAGTATATTGATGGTTTTGCCGAAAATCCGATAATTGACTATGCATTATCGTATAACACTACTTTCGAGTATGTCAACTATCAACTTAAACTTCCGAACAAATACATGAAGTTTAAGCTTTCGGGGAATTATGCGCTGGTGGTTTTCGAGGACAGCGATAAAGAGAAAAAAGTATTGACGCAACGTTTTCGGGTCTTCGAAAATGTAGTAAGTGTTGAGGGAACTATTCATCGAGCAACACAAGATGCTTTTAAAGGATCTCGCCAGGAGATTGACTTTAATATCTTTCATCCACAGCTTAATATTTTAAATCCTCGTGAAGAAGTTAAGGTGGTAATTATGCAAAACTATCGTTGGGATAATTCTATTCGCAACTTAAAGCCACTTTATATTCGCGATGGTCAGTTAAATTACGATTACAACAGGGAAAATGTTTTTGAAGGAGGCAATGAGTTTCGTTATTTCGATAACCGTACCAATCGTATGAACGGAGAGAATGTTTTTGCTACTGATTTTCACCGTCCGTATTTTCATAAAACAATAAAAACTGATGAGGTTCGGGCCAATAAAAAGTTCTTTTTGTACAAAGAAATGAATGGTAAGTATTCGGTTGAAAGCCAGGATCAGGAAGTACAAGATTATGATACAGAGTGTGATTATAATTTTTGTCACTTTACCTTACAGTTGGGAGCTCCTTTGTTAGGTGGTTCTGTAAATGTTTTTGGGGCGTTAAGCAGGTGGAATGCCAATAAAAGTAACGAGATGACTTATAATTTTGATACAGGTGCTTACGAACTGAGCATGTTGTTAAAACAAGGTTACTATAACTATCAGTATGTTTATGTGCCACAAGGAGCAAACAAAGCCGACCATACCAACATTGAAGGTAGCTTTTGGGAAGCTGAAAACGATTATCAAATATTTGTTTACTACCGCGATATGGCTAGTCGTTACGATAGACTAGTTGGATACCGTTTGTTAAATTCGATTGAGAATAGAAAGTAATTTGGGCTTAATTTAATAAAAAGGAAAGGGTCATTGCAGTATAGCAATAACCCTTTCTTTGTATATTTTAATACGAACTTTATTGTGCCATATTGAAAGTTAAACCACCTCCAACATAAAACTGGTAAAAAGTAGAATAAGCACTTACACTGGCACCGCCTCCACCTCCTCCAAAGTAAAAACCACCGCCGGCAGCTTGTACCGCTGAGTTTAATCCACCCTGAACTTTAAGGCCAACTCGTTCTGATGCCCAAATGTTAAAACCAGCTTTAAGACCCCAAGCAAACTTAGTTGCAGTATCCGATCGTCCATTGTCTGGATTTAAAAC
>JAUVDE010000262.1 GCA_030595485.1 Draconibacterium sp. | reverse complement strand
CATTGGCTCGATGGTGAAAATCATCCCGGGTTTCATTTCGGGTCCGGTATTTCTACGTGCTGCATGGTCAACTTGCGGCTCTTCGTGAAACTCAATACCTACACCATGTCCACAAAATTCGTAAACAACCGTATAACCATGCGCCTTTGCATATCTACTAATTACAAAACCAATATTTCCAAAACGGTTTCCCGGTTTTACCTGCTCAATTGCAAGGTCTAAACAATGCCAGGTAGTATCAATTAAATCTTCGGCTTCGGCGCTTACCTCACCTACGGTAAACATACGCGACGTATCGCCAAAATACCCGTTTAAAATGGTGGTAACATCAATATTCAAAATATCACCCTTTTTTAAAATGGTTTCTTTTGAAGGAATTCCGTGGCAAATAATGTTGTTTGGCGAAATACAACTCGATTTTGGATAACCATTGTATCCTAGCGTTGCAGGAATAGCTCCATGGGAACGGATAAATTCTTCAATTTTATCATCAATAAACTCTGTATGTACACCTTCTTTAACAAACTGCTCGGCATGATCTAAAGTTTTAGCTGCCAGCAGTGCACTTTGTCTAATACCTTCAATTTGTTCCGGTGTTTTTATTACAATCTTTCCCATAAACCTATAATTATTGCGCAAAATTGAGCATTTGTAGTTGATTTTCAAAACTGAACAATAAATTTGCTGAAAAGTTTACACAGAAAAACGGTAGCCTGAAGCCAGAAGTTGGAATCCTCAAATAGATAAACAAGCAAACATGAACCTAAAATACAAACAACATCTTACTACAAAATCCTATTTTGTAAATCGCTTTGGCAAATTGTCAACCTCATTTTTATTTTGGCAAATTCAAGACATTGCTTGGGAACATGCAGAACTATTAGGTTTTGGTTTCGACAACCTAAAGGAGGAACAACAGTTTTGGGTGTTGTCGCGTTTGCTGGTGAAAATTAAACGCCGTCCGAAATGGGGCGAAAAATTTACATTAGAAACATTACCCGTTGGAATTGACGGATTGCTTGCCTTACGCGATATTTATTTTATCGATGAAAATGGAGAATGTATTATTAAGGCAACAACTAGCTGGTTAGTTCTTGATTCACTTACAAAACGAATTATTCGCCTCGACGATTTAAAGAATATTCCTTTTGTGAAAGAACGCCGTTGGGAAGAAAGAGCAGGCAAAGTACGCTCTCCGAAATCTGCCGATGAACTAGTCTTTACGCCTGCACTTTTTAATGAAATTGATATTAACCAACATTTTAACAGCGGACGCTACCTCGAACGAATAATCGACAGTTACGATTTTGATTTCCATAAAAAAAATGACTTGGTAGAATTTGAAATCAACTTTGCAAAAGAAGGGGTTCCTGCCGATAATTTAGCCGTTAAGAAACAGATTATAGATACCGACAACAATTTATGCAGCGTAGTTAGGGAAAGTGATGGAGCTGATTTAATTCGTGCTCGCCTGGTTTGGGGAAGACGTATGTAAAAAGATTGGATAGAAATGTGGTTTCGTCATTCCGAATTTATATCGGAATCTATGTTTAAAAGAGATGCTGAAACAAGTTCAGCAAGACGTATTCAACTAAATTCGAATTTGCCACTGTTACTATGTCTTAACCAATTTAAGTATCTCGTTCACTTTCTCTTCCATTGGTAAATGACCGTTAATCCAATGAATTTTAGTACCCCGTTTTTCCATTCCCCTAAACCAGGTCATTTGGCGCTTAGCAAATTGGTGAATAGCAATTTCAAGTTTCGCAAACATCTCATCGAAAGTAAGTTCACCAATTAAATGAAGCGTAAGAAATTTGTATTCCAGCCCATAATATATAAGCTGCTCGGGTGTTAATCCAGAATCGAGCAGTTTCTGCACCTCATCCAACATTCCTTCATCCAAACGCTGTTTCAAGCGAGTCGTAATTCGTTGACGACGCATTTCACGGTCGAAATCAATACCAATATTTAAGCTTTTTATATTTGGCATTACCGAATCATCCTTAGGATTTTCGGCGTAATATTTTTCAATTTCAATGGCACGCACAGCACGGCGGTCGGTTTCAACATCGGTATAATTATGCAATTGTGGTTTCATGGCCTTCAGAATTTCAGTCAATTCCTCAAGCGATTTACCTTCCAACTCTTTCCGTAATTCTTTATTCGGAGGAACTTCAATTAATCGGTAATTTTTAAGCACCGCCTCTAAATACAAACCACTTCCTCCGCAAAGTACCGGCAACTTCTTGCGCTCGTTTATTTCATTAAAAACCTTTATAAAATCGGTTTGAAAACGATATACATTGTAATGCACACCTGCAGCTTCAATATCCACCAAATGCGAAGGCACTTCAACTCCATCAACAAAATAGTCTTCATAGTCTTTTCCGGTTCCTAAATCCATTCCGCGATATACTTGCCGCGAATCGGCAGAAATTATTTCACCTTTAATTCGTGCAGCAAAATGCGCTGCCAAACCTGTTTTTCCGGTCGCTGTTGGACCTAATATTGTAACTAAATTGTATTTCAAAGTATTCGATTTTATGCTACAAATTAACAAAATAAAGGTGGGTTCTCCATCTCATATTCACCAAAATTCAGCGAATAGAAGCAATTACAAGCAAATGACTTTATAATATTTTTAATTATCTTTTATGCTTTTATAAATTATTACAGAATCTTATATATTTGTACAATGAAACAATTTCGAATTTTTACACTTCTGTTTTTGGGCTTACTTATTTTTTCATGTAGTGAGAAAGTAGAAAATCCGCAGCTAAAAGTTCTGGTATGGAACATTTGGCATGGAGGTAACGACGAAACACTTCCGGAAGACGGAAGGCCATCGGTAATTGAAATTATTAAAGCTTCGGAAGCCGATGTGGTTTTAATGATTGAAACCTATGGTTCGGCACCAATGATTTCTGATTCCACTGAATTGGATTATCATTTAATTTCCAGCAACCTTTCGATTTACAGCCGTTTCCCAATTACAAAAAAGCTGGCGTTCAGAGATTCAATTTCAACTTTTAACTTTGGTGGAGTAGAAATTCTGGCATTCGATTCAATTCCAATGGCTATTTTCGATACCTGGCTTCATTATTTACCCGATACACGTTTAGCACCAACACAATTGTCTGAAGACTCAATTCTGGCTTGGGAAAATGCAGGATCGCGCGACGATGAAGTACGTAAAGTTGTAAACTCAATTAAAACATATTTAGATAACAGCGATAATGTGCCGGTTATTATTGGAGGCGACATGAATAGCCACTCGCACCTCGACTGGATTGAAGCCACAAAAGACACCTTTAATCACGGTGGCGCAGTTGTAAACTGGACAATTTCGAAAACATTTACTAATGCCGGCTTAATTGATAGTTATCGCGAAATTCATTCAAATCCTTTAACAATGCCGGGAATTACGTGGATTTCAGGAATTGATGCCGACGGAACATTTGGATACAACAAACAAGACCGAATTGACCATTTATATTACAAAGGAAACTGGATAAAACCCATCGATTCTGAATCGCATACAGTTCCACCGGGCGAGGTGCTGAATTTTAAAGGGAAAGAAATCATGTATCCTTCAGACCATGGATTCGTATTTACTACTTTTGAACTTGAATTAAACAAACGTAAATAAGATGATAAAAGAAGCTTGTGTTGAATCGTTAAGTGAGGCCAGATTGGCTCAGGAAAAAGGTGCCAATAGAATTGAATTATGTAGCGACCTTGCCAACGATGGCTTATCTCCGAGGTTTAGCCTAATGAAAAAGGCTTGTACCCAATTAGATATTCCGGTTATGGTAATGGCACGCCCACGAGCCGGTAATTTTGTTTATACCGATGACGAGTTGGTGCAAACAAAAATTGCGATTAATTTGGCAAAAGAGGCAGGTGCTGCAGGTGTTGTAATTGGTCTACTAACAAAGGATAATCAAATTGATGAAGCGCACACACGCATGCTGACAGAATACGCACATCCACTCGAGGTAACTTTTCATAAAGCAATTGATGAAATGGCTTATCCTGTGGAAGGAGTGAAAGTTTTAAAAACTATACCGGGTATTACACGCATTTTAACTTCGGGTGGAAAAGCTACCGCTAAAGAAGGGCAAGAGACCATTCGGGAAATGATTGCCGAAGCAGAAGGAAAAATAACCATGCTAGTTGCCGGAAAAGTATTGGATTCGAACGTTGATGAAATTCAAAAACTAACCGGAACCAATGAATTGCACGGACGACGGATTGTTGGAGAACTAACATAATTAGCAGTAGCAATTTTTAGTTTATTACTCGTAACAAATAACCTGAAACAAGTAACACTATAAATATAAAATAAATGAAAAAATTAATCTTTTTTATCCCACTGCTTTTTGTATTAATTACCAGTGGACAATACGCCCATGAAGTAACTGGGTATGTTTGGCCCAAAGACCAAAAAGTTTTAGACAAACTGGAAGACTGGCAAGACCTAAAATTTGGTTTACTAATGCACTGGGGAACCTACAGCCAGTGGGGAATTGTTGAATCGTGGAGTATTTGCCCCGAAGATTATGATTGGTGCCAACGTAAAAAAGGGAGTAATCCTGATGATTATTTCACCTACTTAAAAGAGTACGAAAACCTAAAACTTTCCTTTAATCCAACTGGATTTAACCCCGACAAATGGGCAAAAGCAGCCAGCAATGCAGGGATGAAATATGTAGTTTTCACCACTAAACACCACGATGGTTTTTGTATGTTCGACAGCAAATACACCGACTACAAAATTACAAGTAAAGAGTGTCCGTTTAGTGTGAATCCAAAGGCCAATGTTACCAAAGAGATTTTTGATGCCTTCAGAGACAAAGGAATGTGGACAGGTGCTTATTTCTCTAAACCCGACTGGAACAACAAAAACTACTGGGACCCTAAATTCCCCCCATTCGACAGAAACGTAAACTACGATCCGGCACTTTATCCTGAAAAATGGGAAGAGTATGTACAGTTTACCCACAATCAAATTATGGAATTAATGACCGACTACGGTGCCATTGACATTTTATGGTTAGATGGTGGCTGGGTTTGCAAACAAACAGAAGAAGCACTGGAAGAGTATTATGAAGGCAGACATGCCGAAACTAAAACAGGGTTTATTAAAAACCGTGTTATCGATCAGGATATTCGAATGAGTGAGTTAGCTGCCAAAGCCCGTGAAAAACAACCGGGGCTAATTGTGGTCGACCGCGCTGTTAAAGGCCCAAACCAGAATTACCTTACACCCGAAAACCGCGTTCCTGAAGAACAACTTCCCTACCCTTGGGAATCGTGTATTATTGCAGGCGGTGGCTGGTCGTGGTCTGCCAATCCAACATTTATG
>JAUVDE010000125.1 GCA_030595485.1 Draconibacterium sp. | reverse complement strand
ACGTTTGAGCATCTATTGCATGTTGGTAAGCCGGTTTTACCATCTCTAATAACCAACCCGAGAACTCGTCGCGAACAGTTGTATAAACCGTCATTAATGCTTCCGAAATTCGGAAACTATCGAACTGACCGTTTAAAGTTTCAACTACTTCGCCCAATTTATTTTGGAACCAGTTGATGGCTAATTTCGAATGCTCGGGTTGTTCAATATCTGCAACTTCCCAGTTTTTCACCAAACGGAAAGCATTCCATACTTTTGTTGAGAACCCAGCACCTTGTTGTGGCATGCTGTCGTCGTACAACAAATCGCCACCGGCAGGCGAACATAGTAACATTCCAACACGCACACCATCGGCACCGTATTTAGTAATCAAATCAAGTGGGTCGGGCGAGTTACCTAAACTCTTCGACATTTTGCGGCGTTGTTCATCGCGCACCATTCCGGTAAAGTATACGTTTTTGAATGGGAAATCATCGCGATATTCGTAACCGGCAATAATCATTCGCGCTACCCAAAAGAAAATAATGTCGGGGGCAGTCACCAGATCCGACGATGGATAATAATATTGTATTTCCTCGTTTTCAGGATTGTTTACGCCATCGAAAACAGAGATGGGCCACAACCAGCTAGAGAACCAAGTATCTAAAGCATCATCATCTTGAATGAGTTCAAAGCCTCCCCCGTCCCCTCCGAGAGAGGGGTGTTTGGCAAGAGCCAGTTCATAGGCCTCCTCTTTTGAGGTGGCTACCACGTAACCCCAATTTCCCCCTTCGGGGGGATTAAGGGGGGCTTTGGGTTTAATATAGTACACCGGAATTTGGTGCCCCCACCACAACTGGCGACTAATACACCAGTCTTTAATGTTGCCCATCCAGTGTTTGTAGGTGTTTTTAAATTTCGGAGGGTGGAACTGAATGGTATCGTCCATTACATTTTCCAAAGCCGGTTTTACCAGCTCTTCCATTTTAAGGAACCACTGTGCCGAAAGTTTAGGTTCGATAATAACATCCGTTCTTTCCGAGAATCCAACTTTATTTGTGTAGTCTTCAATTTTGGCAAGATTTCCGTTTTTTTCCAGTTCGGGAACAATTTTATCGCGAACATCAAAACGGTCTTCTCCAATATACAATTCAGCTTTTTCGCTCAAAGTTCCATCGTCGTTAAAAATATCAATCGACGGAAGATTGTGCTTCATTCCAATTTCGTAGTCATTTAAATCGTGTGCAGGTGTTATTTTCAAACAACCCGTACCAAATTCCATGTCAACGTAATTGTCTTCAATAATTGGGATTGAACGATTTAAAAGTGGCACCAAAACACGTTTCCCTTTTAAGTGGGCAAAACGCTCGTCGGCAGGATTTATACAAACCGCAGTATCGCCTAATATAGTTTCAGGGCGAGTCGTAGCAATTGTTACATATTCAGCCCCCTCCTGCTCCCCCGAGGGGGGAGTGTTAAGAACATCCTGAATGGATTGCAAAACCGTATCCATACCTGATAACACTTCATCATTTGTAAATCGAATAACCTTATAACCTAATTCATTCAGAATGTCGGTTTTAAGTTTATCCAGCTCTTGAATTTCAGGTTTATTGTGATATCCACCATCAACTTCAATTACAAGTTTTTTTGAAAGACAAACAAAATCAACTATGATGTCATTGATAATATGTTGTCGTCTGAACTTCTCCCCTAACTTATTCGCACGCACCATTTCCCACAATGCACTTTCCGCTTCAGTAGAAAAACGACGTAATTCTTTTGCATTCTTTTTTAATAGCTCATAATCAGCTTTACGAGCAGTCTGGTATTGAGGCTTCTTGTCCTCCCCCTCGGGGGAGTCAGAGGGGGCTTCAATTTTATATTTCAGGTAGTAAAGTTTGCCCTGCATTTCTTTATAAATCACCTCTTCGTCGGAAAGGGCAGTTTTTGCCGATGGATCCCAGTTTACCATACGCACACCGCGGTAAACCAAACCCTTGTTAAACAAGTCGACAAATACTTTAATTACCGATTCGCTACGAACTTCGTCCATGGTAAAAGCAGTTCGATCCCAGTCGCACGAAGCTCCCAGTTTTTTCAACTGCTCCAGAATAATTCCGCCGTGTTTGTGTGTCCACTCCCAGGCATGCTCCAAAAACTCGGGGCGCGAAAGATCGTATTTATCAATTCCTTCAGCATTTAGTTTGTTTACAACCTTTGCTTCGGTGGCGATAGATGCGTGGTCGGTTCCCGGAACCCAGCAGGCATTTTTGCCGGTCATGCGCGCACGGCGAACCAAAATATCCTGAATGGTATTGTTAAGCATGTGCCCCATGTGTAACACTCCTGTTACGTTTGGTGGCGGAATTACAATAGTGTAAGGTTCACGCTCGTCGGGTGTTGAATGGAATAATTTATTATCCATCCAGTATTTGTACCACTTATCTTCAACCTCTACCGGGTTGTACTTGCTCGGAATTTCCATTTCGCTCATCTTGAAATATCTACGTAAAAATTGAGGTGCAAAAGTAATATTAAAAGTTTAATTCAGAAAGTTGCAGATTACGGGTTTCGGGTTGCAGGTTAAAAGTACAAGCTTTAGCCTTTAATTTTCTTTTTGATTAACGGCTAAAGCCAAATATCTATTCTGAGATACAATAAAGTGCAAAACAAAGAATGCGAACTTCTGTAATCTGCATTGCAATTTAAAAGTAAAACATAAAACCAAAACTTATACGCATGGCGTCCCTACTCTTGGAATCATCCAAAGTATTGCCATCTACCATACCATTCACATCAAGATTTTTGGTTCCATAATTCAATTCCAGGCCAAAGGTCATTCTTTTATAATAATCGTACATAATATTCACAATGCCGTAACTATGCGTATGGTTAATGTCTCCATTTAAAACAGCAACTTCGCTCTCTTCAGGGTAAACCAACAAAAATCTTTCCACATCATGGGTATAATAATGTGTGTAGCCGAATACAAAATTTGCATGAACTTTAGGTGTCCAAAAATGCTCGTAAGACACCCAACCTCCATAAGAAGGAGTTGCTTCCATTTCACCACCTTTTGTGGGATATCCATCGTAGCCATATCCAGAGATACTGGTAATATAAGTAGCAATTCCTTTTCCAACCGTCCCCTGAAACTGAAAGTTATTCAACTCTTTCTTTAATTTCCCAGAGAATGATAAGCCATATCCATTAAAGGAATCTTTTTCATCGTTATACTTATAATTAATATTTCTAAAAATGGTTGCCATTCTTAAATGCCCCCATGCTTTCTCATGTTTCATTCCTACAATCAAGTCGGGCGTTGTTTGATACGCTTCTCCTACAAGCGGCTCTATTTCGCCAAACCGGCTATAGTCCGTTATGGGCGCATCCAATGCAATTATATACCTCCAATCAGGGTTTCCGAATGAATTAAAATATTTAATGTGCGGAGACCGCAGCCAAACACCTGATGGAGGACCTTCCCATTCCATAATATTTGGCCAAAGGGCTTCATCTCCAAACGATGCCCATCCTTGCCCAATTTGCCAATGGTCAAACTCAACATAAGCCTTTCGTAATCGCATATGCCCATTCCCTCCCCAAAAATCAAATTCTACAACGGCATAAATATTGTCGCCATTTTTGGTTGCTATATAAGATTCAAATTTCAATTGGGTTTGATACATGTCTACCTTAAGGCTCCCATCATCGTCGTTTCCAAAAACATTAATTTCGCCAATATTAAAAGTTTCGTTATCCTGAAGACCTCCAAAAACGTCATAGTAGCCGTTTAGCTTAATATTTGCTCCAAAGCTACCCTTAAAAACGGGTGTGTCGTTTACCGAATCTTTTGATGAGAATGTTAATATCCTATCCTGACTGAATCCCGAAGCAAACGTAAAAATGCATAGAAACAAAAGAATGATATTTTTCATTGCAAAGGTTTTAGAGACAATATTATTATGATTACTTAAAGATAACCAAAAAACAGTTGCTTAACAAAGCAGACTGAATCATAGCAAGTTAGAAAACATAGTGCAATTACTTTCTCCGGAGGCACTCAAAATCTTTATTTCTATATTATAAACTTGATAGATTACTACATCAGAAAACTTGTATAGAAAAACCACGAACGAAATAGTTAAAAACTACTCTGCCCGTGGTTCTGTGAGTTATTATTCTATTATTTGTTTTCCTTTATTGATTTTCTATTGTCGGGCTACTTCTCCATGGTAACCAAAATCGAGTCCTTTAATTTCGTCCATTCGGCCTACTTTTACAGGCACAAATTTGTTGATTAACTTAAGTACTCCCAGAGTAAATATAAATCCCCAAGCAGATGCCAATACAATGGCAGTAATTTGTTTCAGGAAAAAGCTAAATCCACCACCCATAAACAAACCGTCGGCACCATTGGCATTAATGGTTTTAGATGCAAACAAACCGAGCATTATGGAACCAAGAACACCACCCATTCCATGAACACCCCAAACATCAAGCGCATCGTCCCAACGTTTGTACTCAACAAATTTAACGGTGAAATAGCACACAATTCCGGCACAAAGCCCTATAAAACTTGCTGCACCCAGACTTACGAATCCTGCCGCAGGAGTTATTGTTGCCAATCCAGCCACTGCTCCTGTCATTAAGCCAATAAAGGTTGGTCGTTTTTTTCCGGTTGTCCACTCTATAGTTAACCAGGTAATTGCAGCTACCGATGCTGAAACGTCGGTATTTAAAAATGCCTGCGCAGTAACTGCATCTACATCCAACTCGCTACCAGCATTAAAACCATACCAGCCAAACCATAACAGACTTGTACCAATTGCTACCAAAGGAATGTTGTTCGGGCCTGTATTTCTTTCGGCACGAGCTCCAACAAAAAATACCGAAGCCAAAGCAGCAAATCCGGCAGTTGCATGCACTGTTATTCCTCCGGCAAAATCGAGAACGCCCCATACTTGAAGGATTCCACCACCCCACACCATGTGCACAAATGGGTAATACACAAATATTTGCCAAAGAATTAAGAAAATTACATAAGCTTTAAAAGTTACGCGATTAATAAAAGCGCCGGTAATAAGTGCTGGTGTAATAATGGCAAACATCATTTGATACGCCACAAAAATATATTCGGGAAAATTACGCTCGGGCGAATATGGGGTGCTTGATGTAACGCCATTCAAAAAAGCTTTATCGAAGTTTCCGATTATTCCGAAGAAATCGGTTCCATCGCCCAAGGTTCCGCTAAAACACATTGAATACCCAAAGGCAATCCATAAAATTGTTGTTATTCCAAGCGATACAAAACTTTGCATCATAATGCTTAGAATATTCTTTTTACAACCTAGTCCACCATAAAAAAAAGCAAGTCCCGGAGTCATTAGCATCACCAAACTCGTGGCAACAATCATAAAAGTGGTTAGACCTTTGTCAAACATCATAACGAAATATCTTAAAAATTAATTGCAGGCAAAAGTATCATTATTATCTAACACATTGCAAGCACAAAAGTATTTTATTTATCGTTTTGAAAGCTACAAAGCACTTTTATTGTTATTTTGAATCTAACAATCAATCTTTTACGTCATTTTGAAACAAGGAGCTTATTTTTCATTTAATGCATTTATCCCCTGCCTGCTGACACCCAGAGGGGGCCGAACATGTATTGCATTGCTTTTTTCATATTTATGCTTATATTTCATGGGGCTCAATCTCTAATCACAAATTCAAACAATCGCGCATTGCAAGACATTTTTATGACAAATGTCACTTTTCCTTAAACTGACGATAAATTAGTTCGTACTTAAAGTTGAATTAATATTGGAACAAAAAAAGGGAATAAAGAATTTAGAAATCAATTAGGAATAAAAAAACTAAGTGCATATAATTGCAGCAACAGGTATTTTACCCCTGAAGTAAATACTACGAACCCCGACCATTTGCCAACAAGTTCTTAGTTATTCATTCTCTTTTAAATCCTGATAACTTAAGAACATCATTCCTGAAACGAGTAATAACAATAGGATTGCATAAATAATGACTGCCATAAGCTCATTGTTAATTCAATACTTAAATTAGCATTGACTTTATTTAAAACCCAATTTACCATCAAAAAGGTATTTTTTGCCTCCATGCCACCTAAACTTATTAAAAGCCAATTGTTTATATGTATAAAACCAACCCTTTCTTGCGTTACTGAGCCAAGCATACCTTTAATGGCAATTCTAATTCCAGAAAATGAGAATATTGTTATTTAAACGAGGGAGCTTACTAAAGCTATTTTTATATATTTGCCGTCGCACAAGCTTTACCAAATGCTTTTTAATTCACTTATATTTTTAATTATTTGCACCCTCTTTTTTAGCCTTTTCTGGATTGTTAAAAAAAACAGAACAAGCAGTTAAGCTGGATTTACATCACTTTTTTTTCTTTTGTATTTTATGGTTGGTGGGATTGGCGTTTTCTTTTTCTTATAATCGGAAGTGGATTAATCGACTTTTTTGCCGGAGGGGCCATATACAAATACCCGCGGTACCGAAAACCACTATTAGCCTTATCTATTTTTTGCAATATTGGCACACTTGCAGCATTCAAATACAGTCAGTTTATTTTTAGCCAAATAGAGCTGTTGCTAGCTCAATTCAATTTACAAATTAACCTTACCAAAAACTATCCCGAATTTCTGTATATACTTCCGGTGGGTATAAGCTTTTACACTTTTCAATCGATGAGTTACACCATCGACATTTACAAGAAAAATCTGACGCCCACAAACACCTGTTCAAATTCTTTGCTTATTTATCAATGTTTCCTCAACTGGTGGCCGGACCAATTGTTCGGGCAAAAACTTTGTTGCCACAACTCGACCGATTAAAAAGAAGCAACGAAATTGAAAGATGGCATGGATTAAAACTAATTGCATTCGGTTTTTTCAAGAAAGTTTTGATTGCCGACAATCTGGCCCCTATGGTCAACACGGGCTTTGCCGACATAAACAACAGCAGTTCAACAGTTTATTGGTGGCTAATAATGCTCGCTTTTACCTTTCAAATTTACTGCGACTTTAGTGGCTATACCGATATTGCACGTGGAATTGCCAAATGGATGGGATTTCATTTTAAAATGAATTTTAATCATCCATACCGGTCAACTTCAATTCGACATTTCTGGCAAAACTGGCACATATCACTTTCAACTTGGTTTCGCGACTATGTATATATTCCATTGGGCGGCTCGAAGAAAGGTAAATTTCGCAGCCATTTAAAGAAAATCTTTGAAATTGACTATCCCTGAGCCAAGAGCACAGGGCGTTTCGCCAATCTCATTTCGACCTGAAGGTCGAAAACCAGATTTTCTGTTTATAATTTTCCATTCATCCCTGCGGCAAGACCGCTGGGAGTTTTGGTTATCATTAAAAACAATACTTGTTTCAAATGTTTATTACAGCAAAAAACTAAAATCATCGCCAGCTGACAATTCCACAGGCTCATGTCCTTTTTTGAAAATGCGACACGAACGATTTCCAATCAACTCTAGCTTGCCATCTTCCAGTTTAAACATGGTGCCTTCGCGAAGCCCTGCAACGTAACAGTTCGGATTAATCTCCAAGAATTCCTCGATGCGTTGCTCACGCGTTTCGCCACCATGTCCTTCCGGATTTGCATCTAAATAATGTGGATTAATTTGGAAAGGAATCATGTTTGCACAATCGAAACCAAGCGGGTCAATAATTGGCATATCGTTAGTTGTACGCAAGGTTGGACAAGCTACATTCGAACCTGCACTCCAACCAATATAAGGTGTTTCGTTAAATGCTTTTTCACGAATCGGATTCATTAACTTTTGTTCGTGCAACATACGAACCAGCTGCCAGGTATTCCCACCCCCCACAACGATGGCTTCAGCGTTTTGTATTGCTTTCACCGGATTTTTAAAAGTATGGATACCAACAATGTTGTGCCCAAGTTCCGCAAAGCGTTCTTCCACCTTTTTACAATATTCATCGAAAGAAAAAGTTACGGCGGCATAAGGGATAAAAACGGCTGTTAAAGGCTTTTCTCCCAAGAATTTTTTTATCTCGTTTTTCGGATAATCCAAATAGGATTCTCCCGGCATTGTAGAGTTACTTATAAGTAGTAGTTTCATTTAAAATATTATTTATTAAAGACAAAAGACCGAAGCCATATGCCTTTCTAATTATTGTAATTGTGAGGCAAGAACTTAATTTTCGTACAAGTTATCAATGATAATTATCGGGTTTTTATTACAAATACATATTCGTACAAAAGGAGCTAAAATCGATTAAAAACGTAACAATGTCACACCAAAAGTAAAAGGAGTTACTTCGGGGCCTTTGTCTTCTTTAAAAAGAGGCACCAAATCGTAAAAGGCAAAAAAGTTAAACCATCGGTAGCCGGTTCGCAACATCAACGAATATCGAAAAGTACGCATCGAGAAATCGTTGACAACTTTCAGCTTTTGTTTTTTGTCTGTTTTGTATTTTATTTTAGTATGGCTATTTAACCGCAAGCCGGCCATAAAACCGGCCGACATATAGAACCTGTTATCGTAATGATTTACCGGAATTTGCCATTCAAGCAACAAAGGCACATTCAACCAAACATTGGCAAGTTTTGATTTCTGATTTTCATCAAAATATAAGTATTCTGGTTGAACCACTTCGTT
>JAUVDE010000408.1 GCA_030595485.1 Draconibacterium sp. | reverse complement strand
TTAATTATTTGACAGGTTTTTATGGTGCCAGTATGATCTATAATTTTCATATCGGCAAAATCACCGTTTATAAATGAACTATCCAGAACAATTCCCCGCGACTTATCTGAATAATTAACTACAACAAGTCCCAAATAAAGTTGCAGGTTACGTGTTTCACGTAGCAGGTTAAAAAAAGCCCTGAAAATTTAAAATTTTCAGGGCTTTTTTAGTACTCACTACTCATCTCTTATTAAAACGCTGCTTTTACAATTTCGCCAACGTTGTCCGAAATTCCATAAGTATAAATATGTAGTGATGGTGCATTGTTGGCTACCAAGTCTTTCGATTGGTGAATGGCCCACTCAGTACCCACACGTCGGGCTTCCTCGTTGTTTTTACATTTGCCCAGTTCGCTTGCCAGTTCTTGTGGCAAATCAATACTGAATAATTTAGGAAGAACAGTAAGTTGGTTCTTCATATTAATCGGTTTTATTCCCGGAATAATAGGAATGGTAATCCCTGCTTTGCGACATTTATCTACAAAATCATAGTAAATCTGATTGTCGAAAAACATTTGTGTTACAATATAGTCGGCACCTTCATTTACCTTTTGTTTTAGATAAGCCATGTCTTGGTCCATGTTCGGAGCCTCAAAATGTTTTTCAGGATAAGCGGCAACACCAATACAAAAATCAAGTGGAGTATTGTTTTTTAAATCTTGTTCCAGGTATTTACCTTTGCTTAGGTTTTTAATTTGACGAACCAATTCGTTGGCATTTGAATGCCCGTTTTCGCTTGGTGTAAATACATGTTGGCTTTTAATGCCATCGCCACGAAGTGCTAAAACATTATTGATCCCAAGAAAATTCAGGTCGATAAGTACATGTTCGGTTTCACTTTTTGTAAAGCCGCCACATAAAATATGCGGTACCACCGGAATACCAAATTTGTGCTGAATAGCTGCAGCAATGGCAACGGTTCCCGGACGCTTACGAACGGTACGTTTTGTAATAGTTCCGTTGGTAAGTTCTTTAAATTCCTGCTCGTCGCGGTGGGTGGTAAGGTTTATGTATTTTGGGTCGAATTCGGTTAAGCTTTCAATAGTTTTATATAGCCTCGTTACATCGTTTCCCTTTAGTGGTGGCAAAAGTTCGAATGAAAAAACGGTACTCTTCGCTTTATTTATAGTGTCAATTACTTTCATGTTGGTCTGTTTTGAATAACAAATTTAATAAAATCATACCCGTTCGTCTTATATTGGCGATTAGGAATGGGGCTTGGTGATTTTTATTTAACTAAAAAGAAAAGGAGCTAAAGGAATCGGTTTATGGATTCTTTTAAACGCGTACTTACAAAAACGTTAAAAACCGTTAGTATTATAAATGAAAGCATAGCGATGAATACTCCAACCTTGTTTAAGCCAAGCACGAATATTATTCCAGAAATTTGTCCAACCAGAAGTATAATTCCTTGTGATGTTGACTCGGGAGCCGGATAACTTTTTTCGGCACCATATTGAAATCCTATTGGACCGGCACTCATAATAAAAAAGCCAAAAATGAATGCCGAAATCATCATCGGAACAAAGTCTTTGAAGATGGTTAAGCCAATTAATCCGGGCAGCATAAAAATCATACAAACTACCAAAAAGGGTTTACGTTTTTTCATTTTGTCCGACAGTGTGGGTAAAATTAAAGCACCCAACACTCCTCCTGCCAGCATAACACCGCCCACAATTCCTGTTTCGTCCATCGTTAGGTTTTGGCAAATTTGGTCGATGCAAGTACTAACCGCATTAAAAATACCAAGTCCAATAAAAAATAAGAGCAAGAGTAATTGCATGTCTTTATTTCTGAAAATATCTTTTATCCCAGCAATAGGGCTTGTTCGTAGCGTAAATTCCTCTGAAGTAGGTGGAGTAGGTGGTTGTTCGCGCATAAAAAGCAAAACTAACATAGCACCTGCTACGGAAATAATTCCGTAAATCTGGAGCATTTTGGCAAGCTCGTAAGTGCCATTGTCAAGCTGGGGCATAAGTAGTGGAGTAACTGCTAAAGCCACAATTATTCCTAAATATTGAGCCAGCGATCCTAGTCCAGCCACTGTTGCCCGCTCTTGAACCGGAAACCATTTTGCACCTACTTTGGTTACAGCATTCAGAATAAAAGGTTGAGCCATGGCAAGCCCGATTTGGGCAATGGTTACCAGCAATAGGCTTTCAGCACCCCAGGCTTTTAATGCTCCGAATACGCCTGTAAGAGTGGCCCCAATCATTAAACCTTTTTTTAGTCCCCAGGTATCGATTACATACGATGCCGGTATGCTCATTACAATAAAAATCAGCATGTAAATCATGGAAAGAAAATCGATGCGAAGGGCAGTAGTTTGATAGAAATCCTGAGCTACCTCGGAAATAGAGGCAAAAGTAAGCCATTGAATTTCGATGATTATGGTGATTATAACATAGAGCGAAAGAACTACCCAGCGGTAAGGGTATACTTTGATATTGGTTTTAGTCATGGTTAAGGTTTATGTGCTGTAAGATTGCAAAAAAGCCTGAGAAAGTAAAATGGCTGATTTACTTTTCGTCACTTAAAGTGGATGTGTATTCGTTTGTACAACTATTTCTAAGTTCAGTTAGGCGGCGCATTTTTTCACGTTGGAACTTTTCAATGGCAAAATTGTTTAAGACCTAAATTAGACAACGATTATTATGAAACTACTATTTACAATATTATTGGCAAGTGTTTCTATACTCGCAACATCACAAAACAAATTGAAAAACGGCGACCAAGCTAAAAACTTTACACTGAATTCCATAAAGGGCGAAAAGATTGAGCTATCGGAGCTTAATGCAAATAACCCAATTGTTCTGATTGTATTACGTGGTTGGCCCGAATATCAATGCCCGGCCTGTAGTAGACAAGTGGGGCAGTATATTGCCGAAGCAGAGAAGTTTCAAGAGCTTAGTGCAAAAGTTCTTTTGATATATCCCGGACCTTCAGATGTGTTGCAAGAAAAGGCCAAAGAATTCACCGAGGATTTTAATTTTCCTGACAACTTTTATTTTGCACTCGACTCCGATTATTCAATGGTAAATAAATACGGTTTACGTTGGGATGCACCAAAAGAAACCGCTTACCCATCTACTTTTGTAATTAATAAAAAGGGTAATGTGGTTTATGCAAAAATTAGTTCAACGCATGGTGGGCGTGCTAATGTTGAGGAGGTTTTGGAAGCATTAAGGGAGCTGTAACTCTTATTGCCTTTCCAAACATGTACTTCCCTTAGTTTTTTTTGCCAAGCCTTTTTTTCTTTCGCCAAGCGTTCCTTAACTTTCGCC
>JAUVDE010000177.1 GCA_030595485.1 Draconibacterium sp. | reverse complement strand
GTTCCGAAGTTTCATTTGCAGCAACTTCCTCATTTAACCAAACGGAACCGGAAGCCGTGTTTGGTCCCAGTTGGTCGGGTTTGTCGAAATTGGTAAACCAAAGATTTGAGTTCGATTGTCCCGGTCCTTCGATTCCACCTTTTTGTTTTCTTTTATTCAGGAACTCTTTTTGAGCAGAATCGTCGCACCCAAAAACCAATTGGTTGTTCCAACGTGTGTAATCGCCTATTACTTTTAAATATGCTGAACGTGGACGAATACCAGCAGAGTTTTCAGCGGTAAAAGTTTCGGGGAATTTCCAGAACATGCCGTGCATTGTCATTAAATAATCGGGAGTTTCTTTTGTGCCAATATCACGAATTCTTGGCCACTCAGTATTCCAGCCATGCGCACCATCGTAACTGTGACTTGCTTTTGGCAGGCGGTAAAAATCCCAGACAGTTTCAGGATTACGAACGCCTACAATTATCGATTTATGATCCCAACCTGTTGCCCAAATCGGGTCAGTTTCAGGGTTCTCGTTTCCATAAATTCCGCCCGGCCCGGTAACTTCAACAAACTGGTTGCGGCGAGCTACTTTCCAATCTTTACCATTCCATTCAGCCAAAACTCCGGCTTCAATATCAAATTGTTTTAACGCCTCGGGAGAAGCTTCTCCATTATTAGAATAAACCAAAACTCCCTGTCCTGAATACAAACCTTTACCGTGTGCACCAACCAATAACGCTGCTGCTTGATCCATGTCTCCTTTTTTCCGTGTTAAGTTGCCGTCTTTATATAACTCTTTAATTTTAAGTGTTTTTACATCAACTTCATAAAATCCCTCTTCCATTGTTCCGTAATAAATTTTATTAGCAGAGTCTGTTAAATGGCGTGCATTTCCGGTATGACGACCAGCCATTTCAGAGTAAGGAATTGCCCTTACATTTCTATCGAAATCAATTGCATAAGGACCTATAAAAAGCTGATTACTTTCTTTGTGAATCATACGATTTGCAGGTGTTCCGCCAATACTTTCTTCACGAATAATTTGTTCCAGGTTTTGAGTTATCTCAAATAGTTTATCATCCGAACCATGTGGGAAATGAGGTGAATATGTTATTACCCACAACCTGTCGGCCCAAGAAACAACCGCTCCGGTTCCACATTCACCCTGACTATTGTACATTGCCAAATGAGGGTAAATTCCGCTAACCTGCCTTGGGTTCTCTGATTCTGCTTGTCTTGTTTGGCACGAAAACAAAATCGTAATTATTGCTAAGTAGGAAACTAAATTTTTCATTATTATTGGTTTTGTTTTATTTAACTACGAAATACAAATATCATTAATTTGTACTACTCAAATTCGGTTAAACCATAAAAAATTATTCAATATTTTAGAACCTCCTTCTTATGATTATCAACCAGTTTTTGCATCTCATTAATTACACTTTTGTACGATGAGTTATTTATGAGATTATTCATTTCATCGAAATCTTGTTTCTGATGATATAACTCCTTAAAAAGGACTTTTTGCAAGCTTTCATTTTCATAGGTAACAATGTACCGGTATTTTTTTGAAACAACGGTGAGATTAGGTAAGGCCCCACCATAATTCCCCAGCCCTTCATAGACAAAAGCATCGCGACATTCCTGTTTTTTACCTAAAAGTATTCCGGTTATACTTTCCCCGTGGATGTTGTCCGGGATTTCAATCCCAGCCAGTTCTAAAATTGTGGGAGCCATATCAATATTCAAAATCAAATTACTGTTTGAGCCCGGCTTAATATCTGGGCCGATTACAAAAAGCGGCACAGACGAGGACGGTCGGTAAGGCAAAACTTTGCTTGTAAATCCGTGTTCGCCCAACATCCAACCATTGTCGCTCATAAAAAAGATGTAGGTGTTTTCGATTAAACCCAATTCCTCTATTGTTTTAAACAATCGACCAAGTGCATCGTCCATTTCGGAAATTACTGAGTAGTAATCTTTTGTATGTTTCTGAATAGCAATAGAATCAGGATAACCATAATCTTTTGCCTTTATCTTATTTCGTACTGATTTCAGATACTCCGGTTTATTGGCAAGGTCATCTAAACGCGATTTTGAAACCGGCATTTCATCTTGATTATATTTATCAAGTGTTTCCTGTTTTGCATCCCAAATCAATTTTCCGTTCATGTGTGGAAGCTGAGTGTTGTGAAACAAAAAAAAAGGGTGGTCTTTTGACGCGGCATCTTTCAAAAAATCAATAGAACGATTTACACAATATTCATCGCAATGAATTTCGGCTTTTACCTTTTCGCCCATATCGAAAATTGTTCTTTCGTAATAAGTACCGTTTCCTTTAAAATAGGTATGAAAATCAAAACCTGCCTCTTCCGGTTTTCTTCCCAAATGCCACTTGCCCGACATGGCTGTATTGTATCCAGCGTCTTTCAAATACGATGCAATTGTAATTTCATTTTCATTTAAATCGCTGTTGAGATGAAGAACTCCGTTTGCACTTCCGTAACGTCCGGTTAGCAGAGCAGCCCGGCTGGGACTACACAATGCAAATACCACATTTGCATTTGAAAATTGAATTCCTTTTTCCGCAAACCGATCTAACTCAGGAGTAATAATTATCTCGTTCCCATTAAATCCGGCTGCGTCTTGTCGTTGGTCGTCGGAATATATAAAAATAATGTTGGGAGGACTTTGGGAATCTTTCTCTGACACTTTGCATGAAATTAATATCAAAGCAAAAAAAAGAATTGTAAAAATTGAATTTAGTTTTTTCATCGCCAGATTCTCAGGTCACTTTCTTTGTTAGCCAAGTGAGTTTGTAGTGTTTAAATGTACAAACATTTATTTTGTACTATTCAAAAACAAAAAAGTTTGATTTTTTTTACCCGACTCAAAGTTGGCGTAAACAGGAAGTTGAAAGATTATTTTTCCGACACCAATCCACTCATTATTACCCGGTAGTGCCCCCTTATTATCCATTCGGTATCGACACCATATATTTCCAAAATCTCCTTACGCCCCGATAAAGTATTCAGCACGCCCAGCATTTGCGACCATAAAATGGCCACCAGCTCTTTTATGCCAATGTCGTTTCTTATGGAACCATCGGTCTGACCTTTTTCCAGTATTTTCCCCAGAATATCAAGTACAGGTTCAACCATCAGTAATTTTTCTTCAGTTTCGGGAGCCTTTAAAATCGTTTTTTCATATTTCAGAATAAGGGAACCGTAAAAAGGTTTTTCTTGCATAAACGTTACAAACACATCGCCATTATCCGAAATCTGCTCAACACCGGTTTTTGAATCATCCAACACACGACTCAATCGTTTTCTTAAAAGATTAATTCCTTTTTCAGCCAAAGCTTCCAAAATGCTTTCCTTGTTTGGAAAATAAAGATATAAAGTCCCCTTTCCCAATTCAGTACATTCTGCCAAATCGTCCATGGTAGCATCCATTCCCTTTTTTCCTGAAAACAACTTACCGGCTGCTTCCAAAATTTCCTTCCGGCGTAACTCTTTTTCTCTAATTTTTCTTTCCTTAATTCCCATAAATATGACTAACGGTCATTTTATACCTACAATTCAAAATAAGCTTAAATGCTAATATTCAATCAATTGCTATTTTTTATTTATTACAAAAAACAAATTTAACACAATTTTATTTGAAAATCAATTTCTAAAATATAATTTCGTCAAAAAAATAAATACAAAAAATTGAAGATGGAAGCCAAATTTGCCATTTCGGAGTACCACGATGTACAGGAAATATATTCAAAAATTGATGCCTTATTAGCCCAACCTATTCGTTCGGTTAAAAAAGACAAAATGGACGAATACTTAAATCATTTCGATGCGAATTGTTCAAAATCGAAAGTAATGACCACTAAAGCACAGCAATTTATTCCAGGTGGTGTTCAGCACAATTTGGCATTTAATCATCCGTTTCCATTGGTATTTACCAAAGCAGAAGGAGCTTATTTGTACGATTTAGATGGCAACAGTTACATCGATTTTCTTCAAGCCGGAGGCCCAACTGTTTTGGGTAGCAATCCGCCTTTGGTTAAAGACAAAGTAAAAGTTTTGCTTGATGAATGTGGTCCCGTAACAGGATTATTTCATGAATACGAAATGAAAATTGCAGAGTTTATTTGCACACGTTTTCGAGGAGTAGATAAATTCAGAATGCTGGGCAGCGGTACCGAAGGTGTAATGGCAGCCATACGTGTTGCCCGTCTTTCAACAGGAAATAAAAAGGTGATAAAACTGGGTGGTGCCTACCACGGATGGAGTGACCAAATGGTTTATGGAATGCGTATTCCACGCACCGGAAGGTATGAAGCGCACGGTATTCCAAAACAATGCTCGAAACATACACAGGAAGCCTACCCTAATAAAATTAAAGCCATTGAAAAACTGTTAAAACGCAACAAATTTCGCGGAGGAACAGCAGCAGTTATTGTTGAACCTGTTGGTCCCGAGAGTGGTACACGTCCGATTGATTTGGACTATAACCGCAAAATTCGTGAGCTTTGCGATAAACATGGTGCTTTGCTAATTTTCGACGAGGTGGTTACGGCATTCCGAATTGGCGTTAACGGCGCACAAGGATATTACGATATTACTCCCGACCTTACTGTTTTTGGAAAAGTTGTTGCCGGAGGATATCCATCGGCAGGTGGACTTGGCGGACTGGACAAACACATGGATTACCTTACTGCCGGTTTGGGCGGAACAAAAAAGAAGGCAATGGTTGGAGGAACTCTGGCTGCAAATCCTCTGAGTTCGGCAGCCGGTTATTATACTTTAATGGAAATTGAAAAACAAAATGCCTGCGTAAAAGCGGGGCAAGCCGGCGACCGGTTAACCAAAGGCCTTCAGCAATTAATTGAAAAATACGACTTGCCATACGTGGCTTATAACCAAGGCTCAATTTGCCATTTGGAAACTGCAGGAACAATGTTTATCGATGTAAACATGGCAAAACCCTGGACAATTCCGACTGCTTTAAAAGAGATAAAAGCACGCAAACATATGATGGAAGAAATGGGAGCTGCATACATGGCAGAAGGTTTGGTTACTCTGGCCGGTAGCCGCATGTACACCAGTTTAGCAGATACCGATGAAGTAATAGACGAAGCATTGGTTCGGTTCGAAAATGTGTTTATGAATGTTGAAGGAGTGTAAACTGTTGAGAATTGGGAATTGGGTGTTTTACATTGGAAATTTAAAGGGAAGAAAATATCCAATAATCAATTCTCAATTACGAATAACCAAATTTTAAAAATTCGTATCTTCGATTTCCACCAAAATCTAAACTATGGAAAAAAGAAAATATGATTTGGAAGAAAGGTTAATCGACTTTGTTCTTTTACTTGACAAAATAACTGAGGAGTTACCTTCAACAAGACTTGCAAATCATCTTGCTTCGCAGATTGTAAGGAGTAGTACTTCTCCAGCCTTAAATTACGGTGAAGCACAATCGGCAGAATCTCAAAGAGACTTTATTCACAAAATGCAAGTAATTCTAAAAGAATTAAGAGAAACTAAAATTTGTTTGAAGATTATTATCAGAAAGAAATATATTGATACGTATAAAACAAAACCAGTTTTAATCGAAAATGAAGAGTTGATTGCAATTTTTGCACAAAGTGTAAAAACTGCAAAATCAAAACTTTAACTTTTTTTCAAATTTGGATATTGATTATTGAATATTCTACATTGAATATTTACTTTATATGAATAAAAACATTGTTATAGCGCACGACGTAGGCACAAGTGGCGTAAAATCAGCACTGATCGACAGCACTGGAAATATTCTGGAACATGCCACACATCCCTACCCTTTATATACTCCGCAACCGGGCTGGGCAGAACAAGATCCGCTTGACTTTTGGAATGCAATTGTTGTCAACACACAAAAACTTCTGCAAGAAATTAACAAGGATAAAATTCTGGGGATAGTTTTTACCACCCAGGCAATGGGCGTAATTCCGGTTGACAAAACGGGAAATGTGCTGCGCCGAAATATATCGTGGGTTGATGGCCGTGCCGAAGAACAAGCCCGCTGGATGATGAGTTTGTTTGGCGGCCGGGCTGCATTTAAATCATTTCTGGGAATTGAAATAACCGGAAAAGATGTTATCCCAAAGCTACGCTGGCTAAAACAAAAAGAACCTGAAATTTACAATAAAACGTATAAAGTTTTAGATGTGAACGGCTACCTGCGTTTTAAAGCAACTGGTGATATGGCAGCAGAGTGGTCAGGGGCAAGTTCATGGGGATTCAATGTAAAAAAGAAAGATTGGGAACATTTGTTTTTCCGGGCTGTTGGATTTGACCGTCAAAAGCTGCCCAAACTTATCCGCTCTATCGATATTGCAGGAACGTTAACGCCCGAAGCAGCAAAGGCATTTGGATTGGATGAAAGCACTCCTGTTTTTGGTGGCTGCGACGACTCGCAAAGTGCTGCTGTTGGAGCGGGTTGTGTACGCGATGGTTCGGTGTTTGCCTACATTGGAACGGCGGCACAAATTGGTGCCATTAGTGCAAAAGCAATAAAATTTAAAAATGGAGCCGCCTGCATTCAAAGTGCCGATCCTGTCTTGAATTTAATGATTGGAGTTACCGAAACTGCCGGAAATAATGTGGAATGGCTAATTAACAAATTCTATAAAAAAGAGTTGGAGGAAGTTGGAAAAGAAGGTATTTATAAAATACTTAACGAAGAGGCAAAGAAAGTTCCTGCCGGTTCCGACCACCTGATTTTTACACCCTGGTTTTTAGGCGAACGATGTCCGGTTAGCACCACCACCACACGGGGAACAATTTTTAATTTGGGGATGGAACATTCAAGAGGACACATTATTCGTGCTCTTTTTGAGGGAATTGGTTTTAACCTGCGTTGGATTATTGAGAATTACGAAAAAGATTTCAAATTCAATATTCCTGAGTTTCGGTTTATTGGTGGCGGCTCGCAAAAT
>JAUVDE010000291.1 GCA_030595485.1 Draconibacterium sp. | reverse complement strand
ACGTTTGGCTGATAACCTGGAAGCCCTAAAAATGAAAGGTAACATTGATGAAAACCGTTTTGAGCAGGAGCTGATTTTTTATTTAGAGAAACTGGATATAAACGAAGAGAAAGTACGTTTGGCAAACCATTGCGAGTATTTCTTTGAAACAGCAAAACAAACAGGTTCGTCGGGTAAAAAGCTTGGTTTTATTTCTCAGGAATTAGGTCGTGAAATAAATACCATCGGCTCAAAAGCCAACAACACCGATATTCAACGCATTGTAGTTCAAATGAAAGACCATTTGGAACGCGTAAAAGAACAACTGTTAAACGTTTTGTAAGGCAAAAGTAGAAAGTCAAAAGTAGAAAGTTAAAAGTTCAGAAATAATTCAAATGAAAAATGATTTGCAAGAACGGTTGTTTGAATTTGTTGTAAGGGTTTTTAAATTTCTACGAACACTACCAGATAATAAAGAAAATTCTGTAATAAGATATCAATTACTAAAATCTTCAAGTTCGACTGGAGCTAATTACGAAGAAGCCCAAGCTGGATCATCACGAGCAGATTTTGTTTATAAGGTAGAGATCTCACTTAAAGAAATGAGAGAAACAAATTATTGGTTGAGACTGATTAAAGCTACTTTGGAAGGCCAAGACATAAATGAAATGGAACTTGAAAATCTAATAGCTGAATCGAAAGAACTAAAGTTAATTCTAGGAAGTATTGTAACAAAAACTAAGAAGTAGAAACTTTTAACTTTGAGTTTTTGACTTTTAACTTTAAATGAAATGAAAGGCAAATTAATCATATTTTCTGCTCCATCAGGAGCGGGCAAAACTACCATAGTAAAACACCTCCTTCAAAAAGGATTAAAGCTAGAATTTTCGATTTCGGCAACCAGCCGCGAAGCTCGCCACACCGAAACTCATGGAAAGGACTATTATTTTTTGTCGGGTGAAGATTTTTTGGCAAAGGTTGAAAACGAAGAGTTTTTAGAGTGGGAAGAAGTGTACAAAGGTACCAGCTACGGAACTTTAAAAAGTGAAGTCGAGCGTATCCGTGAGCAAGGGAATAATGTAATTTTTGATGTAGATGTTGTTGGTGGCTTAAATATCAAAAAATATTATGGTAATGAAGCTTTGGCCGTTTTTGTGCAGCCTCCATCGGTAGAAGAATTGCGAAATCGTTTGGTAGGCCGTTCTACCGATTCTGAAGAAAAAATAGCCATGCGTGTTGCTAAAGCCGAGCACGAACTTAGTTTTGCACCCGAGTTCGATGTGGTTATTACTAACGACGATTTGCAAGTTGCTTTTGCTGAGGCAGAAAAAATTATTGCTGACTTTCTTGCCAATTAATTGTGCGTCATGCTGAACTCGTTTCAGCATCTCTTGGTCCAATTTGAACTATGATTCTGAACGAAGAGACGAATCTTTTACTCCAGAGTTCTAAACCAACATATTTAGCTCTACTGATTTTCAATTCTCATTCGCTTCTCTTATTAGAAATGACAATTTTATTTGTATTTTGGTAGTTCTAAAAATCATTGCAATTAGCATGAGTAACCTTGTTGAAGACATACTATCCTCTCCAGTCAAAATCAGTTTAAAAGTTGGCCTCTATTTTGGCAGCTACAACCCAATCCACATTGGACATTTAACCATTGCCAATTATATGGTGGAATATACTGATATCGACCAGCTTTGGTTTGTGGTGTCGCCGCAAAATCCGCATAAAAAGAAAATGAATTTGTTGGACGATTACCAACGCTTGGAAATGGTGCACCGTGCTGTTGAAGGCGACGATCGTTTACGGGCTTCGAACATTGAGTTTAGTCTGCCAAAACCTAGTTACACGGTTGATACCTTGGCTTATTTGAAAGACCAGCACCCCAATCATCATTTTGTAATTCTAATGGGTTCCGATAATTTAGAGAACTTTCATAGATGGAAAAACTACGAAACGATTGTCGAAAACTTTGGCGTGATAGTTTATCCGCGTCCGGGTTTTGATAAATCGAAAGTACAGTTTCATGAAAACATTACGGTTGCCGAAGGTGCTCCTCTAATGGAAATATCTTCATCGTTTATTCGCCAGGCAATTCAAGGGGGGAAAGATGTTCGGCATTTTCTTCCGCAAAAAACTGGTGAGTATTTGGAGGAAATGAACTTCTATAAGAAATAAATGAAAATTCGTTTGAAATCATATCATCTTTTGATTCTGCTATTCATTGTAGTTTCATCTTTTAGTGCAAATGCCCAGAAAAATGTGAAGGTTTTTCAACTTGCATCAGCTCCGATAATCGATGGCAAGTTTGATGAAACGATTTGGAATGGAGCAGAGCTTGCAACCGGATTTATTCAAATGGAGCCTCAATCGGGAAATGCTGCCACTGAAAAAACAGAAGCCTACTTTGGTTGGTTTGAAGACAAAATCTATTTTGTTATTAATTGTTATCAATCGACTCCGGTTACTGCCAAAAATCAAAGTCGCGATGCCTTAAGTAAAAACGACGATTTAATAGCTGTTATTTTAGATACCTACAACGATAGCCGAAGCGGATATATTTTTGCAACTACACCACTGGGGATTCAGATAGATTCGAAAATTAACGACGATGGTAGAAACAACGATATAAATTGGGATACTGAATGGAAATGCCAGGTGAAACCTTTTGATGGAGGTTGGTGTGCAGAGTTTGAGATTCCGTTTAAAAGTTTGAAATATAAAAAAGGAATTGAAAATTGGGGAATTAACTTTGGCCGGATTATTCGTTCGAATTTTGAAACCGCCTATTGGTCGGGTGAGTTGTCCGACGATTTCAGAATGTCGCAAGGAGGAAAAGCAAGCGGTATTGTTACGCCCGGGTCAAAAATGAAACTATCGGTATTCCCCTATTTATCGCTTTTTAAAACTACTGGCGAAGATTGGAGCTTGGATGGTGGAGGAGATGTGCGTTGGCAAATTAGCCCCAACGTTTCATTCAACGGAACCATTAACCCTGATTTTGCAACGGTTGAAGCCGACCAGCAACAAATAAATCTTACCCGTTACGAATTACGATATCCCGAGAAACGACTGTTTTTTCAAGAGGGAAACGAAATGTACAATACCCGAATAAAAACCTTTTACTCGCGACGTATTCAGGACATTGATTTTGGTAGTCGATTAAATGGGAAAATTGGCCGAACACAGTTTAATGTTTTAAATGTAAAAACACCCGATCTTTCGGCAGAAGAACCTACCACCTGGTTTACTGCGGCTCGTGCCAAGGTCGATTTCCTGAAATCATCAAGCTTAGGTTTAACGCTAGTGGATAAAAGCTGGGGCGACGGTTATACGCGTTCTTTGAGCCTGGATTATATGATGAATTTAGGGAAATACTGGAAACTTACAGGGCAATTTGTCGGGAGTGCTCCCGGTAATTTATGGGATCACAGCGCCTGGTTTATGCGTTTTGCCCGCGAAAATAATATTTACCACATTCATTTTCGTTATACCGAAATTGGCAAGGATTTTAGGGATAATGTAAATCAAACGGGTTTTGTAACCGATGATGATCGTCGTGAAATGGATAGCGATATTTCCTACAAATGGTGGCTACAAAACAATACCTTTGAATACATTGAAGTGGAGAGCCGTAATAATGCGTTTTGGAGCTTGGAAACAGGTAATTTACGCAGTTGGAATTTTACCGATGAGGTGGATTTTTATTTCAAAAACAAATTCAATTTTGAGTATTCCTACAACAACGAATACAAGCTCTACGAAAAGGAATTTCATAATCACCGACATAAATTTGGCTTGGGTTACAATACCGATGAGTGGAGTCATGCTGTTGTAAGTTATACCACCGGTCATAATTTCGATCGCGATTTTTATCTCGTTTCAGGAGGTGGGCGAGTAAAGTTATTTCAAAAACTATCGTTAAGTTATACCGGAAACTGGTTGGAGTTTTCGCCTGACGTTGATGAGAATTCAACTTTTATAAATGTAGTAACTGCCAACTACAATTTTACAAATGATTTATGGCTACAGGTTTTTGCACAGAACAACACCAAAAATGAGAATGTTTATTTCTATGGGAAAATGGGTTGGCGTTTTAAGCCTCCCTTTGGCGCTTTGTATTTAATTTATTCGTACGATAAATTCGAAGATGAAACAGGCATGCCCAATACGAATAACTTCTTTGTAAAACTGACTTATCCTATTTCTTTGGTGAATTAATTGCTAATCTCCAGTAACTTCGAGGTCATGGCAAAGTTTACCAATTCGCCAACCGTAGTAAGACGCAGTTTCTTTTTAATGTTCTTTTTGTGTTGCTCCACCGTATAGGCTGAAATGCTTAATGTCACTGCAATTTCTTTGCTTAGTTTTCCGGTGGATAAGGTTACCAATACTTCTTTCTCGCGATTTGTGAGTAAGTGTAGCTTGGCTGTGTTTTCTTTATTCTCAGGAACCCCATCGTTCGCTTTTTTAAAGTTTAAAATAGCAAGGTTGATAGTTGTTTTTAGCTGGTTTTCGTTGTACGGTTTTAGTAGGTAGGCAAATGGTGTGGTTTTTTCAGCTCTCTCAATAATATCAGTGTCGGAATAAGCGGTTAAATATACCACCGGAATTTGCTTGGTTTGACTAAACTCAGCTATTATCTCAATACCATCTTTGTCGTCATTTAGGTTTATATCAGAAATAACTAAATCATAATTATTTGTAATAAACAATTCATGTGCACTCGTATAATTATTGGCACTGTCTACTTTGGCAAAATTTTCTTTTCCCAACGAAATTTTTATGTCTTTGGCAATAATGAATTCGTCTTCTATCAA
>JAUVDE010000163.1 GCA_030595485.1 Draconibacterium sp. | reverse complement strand
ATGTATTGATTTACACTTTCGGCATTACAACCGGGTGCATTGGTCCACTCAATTCCAGCCTGTTTGCAATATTCCGTATCAATATGGTCGAAACCAATTGTGGCAGTTGCAATAAATTTTACTCTGGAACCCGTCAGTAATTTTTTATTACAAACAGTACGAGTCCGGGTAATTATTGCATCTGCATCTTTTACAATTTCAGGAGTTGTTTCAGATCCCGGTAAATATATTACTTCTGCAAAAGGTTCTAAAGCTCCTTTTATATAAGGTATTTTATTGTCTATTATAATTCTCATGAAAAAGAAAAGTGATTTATCGTAATTGAGTTGAGATTTATTGAGATTGTTTGTCAAGTACTTTAATATAATTATTGAGTTTTACTCCAAGGCGTTCAAGTTTTTGTATTTCCTCTTCATAAAATTCAGAAGTAATAATTTTTCTGTTTCTGGCTTTTGTTAACCAAGTTTTTGTTTCTGAATGAGAACCCCGTGCATAAAACATAAAGTTTTTTCTGTCTTTAAAGTGATATCGCCCAAAACCTTCAGAAATATTCGCTGCAATTGAATCTGCACTTCTTATAATTTGTTGTCCGATTGAATATTTTGCCAGATTATCCCATTCAACAACAGAAAACCAAATGTCATCTCCTACTTCCATAGATATGCGATAAATTTCTAAATCATCAAGTTTCATTTTTATTATGCTTTATAATTAATAAGAACCAACTATAAATTACTATTAATCACAACAAATTACTTTTTGTAGTAACCTTTAACCATCTCATATAAAACCCAATTGGTGCGTGCAGCCGATTCTCCGGTACTTACACAATTCCCAACTCCTCGTAATTCATCAACCACCTGCTGAACAAGATTTTGAGAAATATGTTGAGGATTCTCAAACTTCATTTCTTTTATGCCAGAACTAATTTTCAGTTTTAATTTCCCGTGTGAAAAACAAGGCAAACAAATTTCACCTTTTTCTCCGATAATCTGAATATAATCTTCCACTGAATTTTCATCAACTACAAAACACCAGCTTCCATTTCCAATAACTCCCGACTCATGTTTCCAGGTTCCCGAAACTGTGTCTTCGGCAGGGTAGAGGCCAGCAAGATTCTCTGCCATTCCTTTAGCTTCTGTAACTTTTCCAAATACAAAATCTAAAAAATCAAACTGATGCGAGGCTAAATCAAAAAAATGACCGGCTCCGGAAATTTCAGGAAACACGTGCCAATGCATTTCTTGTTTTGTCTGATTTCGCTCCTGAGCTTGTTTATACAATTTAATATTTACCATTAATGGTTTGCCGATTGTACCTGATTCAACTAATTCCTTGGCTTTCAAAAACGCGGGTAAAGTACGCCGATAATAGGCTACCCACAAAGGCATTCCTGTTTCTTTTGAAACCTTTAACATCTCTTTGCACTCAGCATAGTTTTTCGCCATGGGTTTTTCCACATAAACCGGTTTTCCGGCTTTCATGGCTTCAATAGCATAACTGGCATGCAAGTTGGGTGGGGTGGCAATGTAAACTGCATCAATTTCGTCGTCGTTGATTAAGTCTGAAGCATTTGAATACCACTTGGGAACCTTATGGCGTTTGGCGTAGTCTTTAGCTTTTTCTGCATTACGACGCATAACGGCTACAAGATTGGAGTGTTTTACTTTATAAAAAGCAGGCCCGCTTTTTACTTCAGTAACATTTCCAACGCCTATAATTCCCCAGTTTATGTTTTCTTTTTTATTCATTTGATTGAGACAGGGCATGCCCTGTCTTTACTGTATGTGAAAATTCTAACGTACAGACAAGGCATGCTAATACTCAAACCTATCTCGGAATGCCCATAATCCAATGGCAGGATTAGAAATATAAAACACTTCTTCGCCATCAATTGTGTTATAGCCGTCTTTTAATTTTTCCGGATTATACTTGGCCGTCATCTTATCAAAATCGGCATAGTTAAAACCTACACTTTCAATTTCTTGTCGCGTAAGATTTTCTTCGCCTTTCCCGGGGCAATACGTGATATTAAAGCGACCTTCGGAAGAACCATGAATCAAATGAGCCGCAGCTCCCAGGCTATTTTGCAAGTCTTCATTCTCCTTAACCAATTTTAGTGTGTGTGGTGTTCCGAAGTAACCATATTTTCGAATCAGTTTGTCAATCTGTTTATCTTCTCCAAATTCTTTTAATGCAGGTGCTAGAACAATTAATTCAGCATCATCAGCCAATGCCATGCGGGTACGATAAATACTTTTGTTGCCCAGCCAAGTGCTTTTAAATTCTGTTGGGTCGAGCCAAACAACTGCCTTTTTTATGGGCTTGTCAAGCATCTCGAAGTTCACCTCCAACGAAAGTTTTGCTGCTTTGTCGAACACCTGAAAATCGTCGCCAATAAACAAACCATAAGTTTGCAGTTTGCCATCGTTATTCAGTCCAACAACGGTTTGTACATAAACTATTGGTAGATGATTCGAAAAGTTCTCTGAAGCATAATTAAAAATCCTACGAACCGGAGTATCAGCGCGGCCCATCATTTTTTCCATACCATAGGCCGCACCAATATAATGGCTTTTATTAATACCTTCGGAACCACCCGTGCCTACAAAAATATTTTTGTTGTAGTTGGCCATTCCAACCACTTCGTGGGGTACTACTTGCCCAATGGAAAGTATTAAATCGAAATTTCCTTCCACTAACAATTTATTTACCTGCGCCGGCCATGTGTAATCGCAGGCTCCTTCCGAAACCTCTTTTACAAATTCTGAAGGAACAGTACCTAGCGTAATTACATCGTTCCGCCAGTCGTGTTCACGAATTAATTCGGAAGGCATTTTGCCAAACATGTGATTAACTTGCTCCATTGTCATTGGTGTATGCGTACCCAAAGCCGGAAGCACGTCGGTAAGTTTCTCTCCCAAGTATTCCCAGGCAAATTCAGTTAGTTCGCCTGCACGAGAGGGAAGTCGTGTATAATCGGGTGGAATAGCAAGCACTTTTTGTTTGTCACCAATTTTCTCAAGCGCTTCAAAAATCCCCGATTTTAAATCTTCAGCAGTAAGGGCTGTTTCAGTTGATCCTTTTTCAAAATAAATCATAAAAACTATTTTTACTAATTTGTTCTATTGTGTCTATGTGGTGAAAATAAAACCACAATAGGCACATAGTTCACAATAGGTTTATCTTTTAACTCGTGCATTTCCGCCCCAAATACTCCAAACTTGTTCTTCGTCGGCAGGTTGCGCGTAATCGCTTAAGAAAGTGGCAGCCATTGCACCGGTAGCCCAGCCAAATTGTGGCCATTTTTCGGCATCCCAGTTTCTTAGAATTCCGTATAACATTCCGCCAACAAATCCATCGCCACCGCCAATTCGGTCGAGTACAGTAATTTTCTTTGGTTCAACAACGTGCCAGTTTTCATCCTCCAGCATTACAGCTCCCCAAAGGTGCTCGTTAACACTGATAACCTCACGTAAAGTAGTTGCAAAAATGGAGGCATTCGGGAACGCTTCTTTTACACGGTTTATCAAACCTTTAAAACCATCTATTTTAGCTTTTAATCCTTCGCCTCCAGCTTCAGGTCCTTCTATTCCAAAACAAAGTTGAAAGTCTTCTTCGTTACCAATTAGAATATCCGATACTGATGCAATTTCAGTAAAATCTTTGTGTAATTGTTCTTCGCGACCTTTCCAAAAAGATGCACGGTGATTTAAATCGAATGAGATTTTTGTACCGTGTTTTTTTGCTGTTCTGGCAATTTCTAAACAAAACTGCGTTGTTTCAGGAGAAAGTGCAGCAATTAAACCTGAAAGATGAACAATTTGAACACCTTCTTCCCTAAAGATTCTATCCAAATCAAAATCATTAGTATTTAAAGTTCTTCCAACCTCGCCGGCACGGTCGTTAAAAACACGCGGGCCACGTGTGCCGTATCCACTGTCGGCAATGTTAATTTGGTGACGATATCCCCACGGGTTTCCTTGTTCAACCTCCGGACCTTCGTAGTCCATGTGACGCGATTTTAAATTGCTTTTTATGAACTGAGCAATTGGACTTCCTTTTACAAAAGTGGTTAAAACCTTAACCGGTAATCCGAGGAATGACGAAATGCTTGCCACATTTGTTTCGGCACTGGTTGCATATAAAGTAAACTTATCGCTCGAATGAACGGGTTGACCATTTTCAGGAGTGATACGAGTTCCCATGCTAGTTGGTACCAACATGGCATATTTACAGTTTTGTTTTAGTTCCATGTATAAAGTTATTTGCTGCGAGCTACTTATGCAGCGTGGTTTATAATTTGTTTATTTTTTAGTTTCAAGTTTCAAGTCAGTTCACAAAAAAGCTTGCAGCTTCTTAATCATTAAATACCGCTCCGCTTTTCTCAATTCCCATTTCGAGTCCACGAAGTTCGGCCATTCCGCGTAATAATCCAATTGCAGAATAACCTGGATTTGTTTTTTTATTTAAATCATCTAAAATAGTGTGACCATGGTCGGCACGCATTGGGATGGTGTGGTCGGGACGATAAACTGCCTGACGTTTGCGTTGCTCCTTTAAAATGGCCAGCATTACATTGTACATGTCAACATCGCCTTGCAAATGTCCTGCTTCGTGAAATCCATTTAACCCGTCGCGTTGCGTACTTCGTAAGTGTGCGAAGTTAAGTTTTGCACCATGGCGTTTTACCATTCCCGGTAAATCATTATCGGCGCGTACACCGTACGAACCGGTACAAAGCGTAAAACCATTGTAAATGCTATCGTAAACACCCAATAAAAACTCAAGGTCTTGTTCAGTACTTACAACACGTGGCAAGCCAAATAACGAAAATGGTGGGTCGTCGGGGTGAATAGCCAATTTAACACCACTTTCTTCGGCAACCGGAGCCACTTTCTCTAAAAAGTATTTTAGGTTATCGCGGTACGTTTTATCATCAATATCTTTGTACTCATCAAGTTTAGCCTGAAATTGTTCTAATGAGTAGGATTCTTCGGCACCAGGTAAACCCGCAAGAATTGTACGTTCTATTTCGTAACGTTTCTCGCGGTTCATCGATTCAAAACGATTTTGCGCCTTTTTTAATAGTTCATCGCTGTATTCAGCTTCGGCTCCTTTACGGCGTAAAATAAATACGTCGAAAGCAACAAAGTCAGTCATGTCGAAACACAAAGCACGTGCACCATCTTCCAATTCCATGTGTAAATCAGTTCGGGTCCAGTCTACTACTGGCATAAAGTTGTAGCAAAGTACCGGAATACCTACTTTCCCTGCATTACGAATACTTTCAATATAACTTTCAATAAGTGCATCGCGGTTTGGACGCGCTTGTTTAATATCTTCATGCACCGGAATACTTTCAATAACCGACCATGTTAAACCTCTTGATTTAGCAGGTGTTTGCGCGTCGTCCCATTCGATAAAACGTTTGCGTTCTTTTAATGCTTGCTCGCTCCAAACCTCACCGTTTGGAATTTCGTGCAAAGCCGTAACAATTCCTGTTGCTCCTGCCTGACGGATATCTTGTAACGTTACCGGGTCCGTTGGACCGTACCATCTCCATGTTTGTTCTAATGACATTCTCTAATCAAATTTTATGCGATTCTTTCTAATTTTATTTTTTTCGTTTGCGTTAACGGAAGTGTGGCTTAAATAAGCCAAATCGATTTAATTTGGCTTAAAAGCATTATCACTTAATGTATTTTATACACCTCCAAAAGCACTGTAACCGCCATCAACAGGAATTACAATACCCGTTATAAAATTGGATACATCTGAAATGAGGAACAAAGTTGTTCCTTGCAAATCTTCGGGTTCACCAAATTTCCCCATTGGTGTATTATCAACAATTTTTTGTCCGCGAGGGGAGAAGTTGCCTGTTTTTTCATCGGTAACTAAAAAGCGGTTTTGATTAGTGATGAAAAATCCCGGGGCAATCGCATTTACACGAATTCCAACTTTAGCCAAATGCACCGAAAGCCATTCAGTAAAGTTATTAATAGAAGCTTTTGCTGCAGAGTATGCAGGGATTTTGGTAAGTGGTTTGTACGAATTCATTGATGAAACATTCAGTACCACACCTTTTTTGTTCTTCAACATATCGGTAGTGAAAACCATCGTTGGCAACAAAGTTCCTTTAAAATTCAAGGCAAATACTTTATCGAAGCCTTCTATTTCCAAGCCGTAAAACGTGTCTTCCAACTTGTCCATGTTTTCTTCGGTCATTGTTTCCACTTTGGTGGTTGCCTGAGGACTGTTTCCTCCGGCACCATTAATGAGAATGTCAATGTCGCCAAGTTTCTCGTTTATTTCAGCTTTTGCTGCTTTTAACGAATCTTTATCCAAAACATTAGCTTCAATTCCAATAACTTCGGCACCCGATTCTGATGCAATTTCAGCAGCAACTTTATCGGCTACTTCTTTATTAATATCGGCAATGGCAATTTTAGTTCCAACTGAGGCAATGGCTTTAACCATAGCACTTCCAAGTACACCGGCGCCACCGGTAATAACACATACTTTTCCTTCTAAATCGTTAAATGATAATGCTTGCATTTTGTTTATTTAAATTCTTTGTAATAATCTATGTTTTCTTTGGTTATAATGTCGATGGAAGTGTAATTCTCCTTGTCAATTTTGCGTTTTTGAACCACACTGCGGAATAACTTATTTACCGAACTATAGCCTTGTTCTTCGGGGCGTTGGCAGATAAGGAATTGTACTTTGTCGTTTTTTAAGCACTCTACATTTTCTTTTAATAAATCGTGGCCAATTACTTTTATTTCATCCAATTGAAGTTTGTGAAGTAAACGCCCAATGTGAAATACTTTGGAATTCGTCACAAAAATCCCCTTAATATTTTGAGTCTTTATTTTACCCTCAATTTTATCCATCCACTTTGGATTCTCGGTATCAGGAACATCGGTGGTGTAAATTGTTTGTTCGTTGTTTTCTTTTTGTTGAAACCAATTATAAAAACCTTTTTCACGTTGAACAAGGTGGTTTTGGTTGTCCATTTCTTTGGCGAAATGTATTACCAGAATATTTCCTTTAGGAAGAATTAAATTCAGTAATTTACCTGAAACCAATCCACTTTGGTAGGAATCCTGACCAATGTAACTCAATTGACCTGCCTCTTTAATTTCCGAATCGATAAACACAAATGGTATTTCCAGGGATTTTAGTTTTTCGATAAATTCCAGTGCCTCTTTTTTGAAAAAGGGAGCCATTACCACACCGTCGGGTTGTAATTCGAGTATTTCTTCAGCAGCAGCAACAAAACTTTTTGAATCAGCTTGATTAAAAGTGAAAGGTTCAATCTGAACACCATATTGCTTTAATTCGGCAATTCGCTTTTGAACACCCACATAGGGTTTGTTCCAATAACCTTCGGCCGATGGTGGC
>JAUVDE010000444.1 GCA_030595485.1 Draconibacterium sp. | reverse complement strand
GCCACCATGAATTTGAACGGCGATTATGTTTCAGATCAATTGGCTGCAATGGTTGGTGGAATTGGTATCTCGCCAGGAGCAAACATTAATTACCAAAGTGGTTATTCTATTTTTGAAGCGACTCATGGTACGGCACCAAATATTGCAGGAACAGGCAAAGCAAATCCGGGCTCACTTATTCTTTCAGGAGTAATGATGCTGGAATACATGGGGTGGCAAAAAGCTGCCGAGCAAGTTTACGATGCCATGGAACACGTTTTCGCAAAACGTAAAGTTACGTCCGATTTACATGCACAAATGGAAGGCGCAACGCTGTTAACTACTTCAGAATTTGCCGATGCCATTATCAAAAACATGCATTAATAAATAAGAAATAAACAATAATAATTTATACAAATGGAATACATTAAGTACCGATTTTATCAGAAGGCGAACAAATGCGCCAAGGAATTTCAGCGACTCAAAAAAGATCACGCTGATGTGGTGTTGGGTGAAGTTACACTCGGACAAGTTTTAACCGGAATGAAAGGTATCCCGCTTTTGGTTACCGACACGTCTAAGTTAGATCCGGCAGAAGGAATTCGTTTCAAAGGATATACCATTCCTGAATTACAGGAAAAACTCCCTAAACTTAGCAAAGGTGATGAGCCACTTCCTGAAGGACTTTTATATTTAATGCTTATAGGTGAAATTCCTTCGCAAGAAGATGCTTTAAATTTATCAAGAGACCTGGCTACCAGAGCTCATGTGCCACAACACACTTTCGACGTAATTGACGCGATGCCAAAAACATCGAAGCCAATGACACAGTTTAGTGCTGCTATACTTTCTATGGCAACTGAATCAACGTTTCAAAAGGCATACCGTGCCGGTGTATCTAAAAAATTCTACTGGGATGCTACATACGAAGATGCAATGAACCTGATTGCGCGCTTACCACGCATTGCAGCCTATATTTATCGTCGTCAGTTCCACAATGATGACCATATTGAACCAAATCCACGTTTAGATTGGGCTGGTAACCTTGCACACATGATGGGATTCGATTCGGAAGATATCCGTCGTTTGTTTCGTATGTATATGATTATACATGCCGACCACGAGGGAGGTAATGTTTCGGCACATACTGCTCACCTTGTTGGTACAGCACTAAGTAACCCATATTATTGTTATGCTGCTGGAATGACCGGTTTAGCTGGACCATTACACGGACTTGCAAACCAAGACGTTATTTTCTGGATGTTCGAAATGATTGAAGAATTAGATACCGACACACCAACTGATGAACAAGTTGCAGCATACGTCAAAAAGACTTTAAAAGATGGCCGCGTTGTTCCTGGTTACGGACATGCTGTACTTCGCAAAACAGATCCACGTTTTACTGCGCAGGAAGAATTTGCCAACAAGTACATTAAAGATGACAAAATGGTAAATCTAGCCAATCAGTTATACCGGGTTGTTCCTCCAATTTTAGGTTCTGTAGGAAAAATTAAAAATCCGTGGCCTAACGTTGATGCTTACAGTGGTTCGTTACTGTATCACTATGGAATTAAAGAATATTCTTTCTATACCGTATTATTTGGTGTTTCGCGTGCACTTGGAGTATTGGCTTCGTTGGTAAACGACCGTATTTACGGTATGCCAATTGAGCGCCCAACATCGCACCCACTAAGCTGGTTTAAAGAACAAGCTGAAGGAAAAAAATCAGATTGTTAAGACATAAATTATATGAAAATGAAAGCCGGTTTAAAGCCGGCTTTTTTTGTTTTATAGTTTGTGATTTATCTTCTCGTATTGCACCACATCAAACCAATTAAAAGGAGAATAAATAGAATTTAATTGTTACAGGTTGATTCTCAATGCAATATTAAACGATGATCGCCACAAAGAATAGATTCTTGGATTTCTATTTTTTCAATTTATGAACAGACAGAAATACCGTTACAACTAATCCAACTATTGAAAATACACTCAAGAACAAATAAAAATTTCGAAATCCTTCAGCGCCGGGATAGGCATCAATAATTCTTCCGGCAATGGAATTAAAAAAAATATCGGGTGTAAATCCAAGCAAAGAAACGAAACCTACTGTTGTTCCTGTTAAATGTCTTGGAACATTCGTTTCTTCAAAAAGTGCAAAATAAACGCCGCGTAAGGCATAAACAGCCAATATACTTATAACTAAATTTGCAAGAACAATTGTTGTCAATCCAGTTGCCGAGGAGTTAAAAACTAAAACAACATAAGAAACAAGTAATACTACAAATGTAAAAATTATTACTTTTTTGGTTGTAAATCGGTCTGCCAGAAATCCAGCAATTATTGCTCCAACGGGTCGCAAATAAGTCGCATTCGACATAAATCGAGCTGAGGATATTTCATTCATTCCCAAAACATCTACACCATACAGCGCATAAAAATCGAGACCTCGATAACCACAATATGCACAAATCACAATAGTGGCTTGCAACCATGCCGATTTACTTTTTAAAACTTCCAGAATTCCAACAAAAGGATTTGTTTGAGATTTTGCTGCCTTTTTTTCGGGAATAAAAAACCAAATTAAGAATGCGGCGCCAGTTGTAAGTAAAGTGTAAAACCAAATAACACCCTTCAAAGCCATTTCACGTTGTTCATCAGTTGTATTTTCCAATTGTTTTGGCAGTAAGGAAGCAAGTATAAATACTGCCAGAGTTGCAGCACCGGCACTTAATAATCCTCTTCCTCCATCCAACAACCCAAATGCTCTTCCTTGAGCTAGCTCTCCTCCCCACTCGCGTGTTGCACGTAACATTGCC
>JAUVDE010000313.1 GCA_030595485.1 Draconibacterium sp. | reverse complement strand
AAACTTACCCTCGTATTGCTGCTTATGCTGAGACGGGATGGACAAATAACGAAAATAAGGATTATGCCAGGTTCCGCAAATCAATGGATAATCTAACCCTTATCTGGGATAGGCTAAACATTATTTATGGTCCATTGGATTCAAAAAAATAACTTAGATTACTGATTAATAAATCAGTTTGAGATTTAAATAGTTAACAATAGAAAACCGTTGTGTTTATAGTGACGGTTAAACCGTCAACGCCACGGCTACCCTTATTCCTGCAAACTTTTAAATAATCTCGATTCAGGTAGCACTTCCACCTAGAATCAGCAATAGAGAATTGAACTTTAGTGAAAAGAAAACGATAAATACTATCTGATTTGACTTCAAATAAGCTAAAATTGCTGTCAAAATAAAATGACATTACTTTATTGATGTGACTGTTGTGCTTACCATGTTTATATACAGATGTGTGGGCATGTCAAATAAATTATACTGGCTGAGTAGGGGTGTTGGTGTTAATAAAATAGAAATGGGACTTGTAAAATACCAATTCTAATATATTTGTTACTTGCAAAAAAAAGAAGGAATATTTTTCAGATGATAAGAGTTTTGACATTATTTAGTTGCTTGTTTTATTTGACGAATCCTGCAGTGGTATTCGCTCAATCACTGTCAGGTATTGTAATCATAGAAGAAAATCAAGACCCAATTGTTTCGGCAAGTGTACTGCTTAAACCGGGTAACTTTGGTACAGTTAGTAACTCAAAGGGTGAATTCCAATTTGAAAAAGTTCGTACAGGAAAGATTACCTTAACGGTTTCGAGTGTAGGATTCATTACAAAATCTGTTGATGTTAAGGTTTTGGAAAACGAGGAGTTCCATCTTGTAATTTCGTTACAAAAGGAAATCAAAAATATCGAAGAAGTTACCATTCATGGAAATTATACACAAACAAAACTTCTTGAAAATCCGATTCGGGAACAAGCTTCATTAATGGCAAGCATTTCAAATATCTCGAAAGTTGAAATACAAAAGCAAGGTGCAGTAACATTAATAGATGCACTAAAATATGTGCCTGGCGGTTGGACCGAAACACGCGGACGAAAAGTAAAGCAATTCTTTTCCATCCGTGGTCAAAAATATCCTTATCCTTCTTACTCAATTAATGGAATATGGCAAAAGGAATTTCACGAATTACCCTACTTTTTTAACAGCTCAAACATCGAAAACGTAAAAATTATACGTTCCAGTTCGGCACTACTAAAAAGCCTTTCGGCGCTAACCGGAGTTATTGATGTTACAACTAAACAGCCCACTAAAAAAGAGGGCGTACTATTTGTGAAATATGGTTCATTAAATACTTTTCATGCAGGAGCTTCTTTCGGAAATTCGACAAATAAATTAAAATACAGGGCAGGAGTAAACGGGTTGGGAACCAGTGGTCCGGAAGGACGAAATGGAAAAGAAAGTATTTGGAATGCACACGGTTTTGCGCAATATAAGTTTAGCCATACGCTGGATTTATCGGTTAATCTTTTTTACCTCAACGGAATGCGTCAATTGGTGCAGCCCATTGAACCTGCCGATCCAAAATTCATTAACAGGAAAGAGGTTTACGACCCCATAAATACTTTAATGATTTCGTCGAAATTGAACTACAAACCAAGTGAAAATTTTAGCAGCGAATTACAATTGAATTACGCCGGACGAAAATTGGATTATAAAAATGAAAATCTTGCAAATGGAAAGCTTACAGAATACGAAGAATCGGACAAAGAGATTACCGTAAACCAGGTAAATGCAATTGCTTTGGGAAGTAAAAACACATTACGTTTTGGAGCTTTATATAATTATTGGATTGCACCCGATGGCAAGCGATTTTACTACGGAAGAAAGGCTGAAGTACACACAATTTCGGGAGTTATTACAGACCAACATAGTTTTGGTAAATTAATTTTGGATGGTGGATTTAGATTGACCAATGAATATTATGCTGAGTGGGGAGGATTTAGTATTGAGGGTAGCGGAGGTAAATTCAGCAAGGTTGAACCAATTACCGACGAGTGGCAAACTCCTGTTTGGCAGGCAACTTCAGGAGCAATATATTCGGTGTCGCATTCTGCATCTATAAATATTTCTTTAGCAGGCGGTATTATAAATCCGCGCAAGGGAGCTTTAAACGATGAGGGCGAAACGCCAGACAATGAAACACGTTTTAACTACGACCTTGGTTTTACAAAAGATTTCTCGCAATTGGGAAAACTAACACTTACAAGCTTTTTGGTAAACCGAAAAAATGCCATCGATTATAGTGGAAACACCATCGAAAATGAAGATGGCGACATAATGGAACTCTACAAAAATGTACATAAACGCAACTATGGAATTGAAGCAGAATTGAAGTCAGTTGTAATTTTAAATACGCTTACATTTTTTACGAATTTCACTTTTATGAAGGGTGAAATTGAGGAGGATGAAGATTGGCATAAAGACGATGAAATGCCTAATTTTATAGCAAATGCAGGTGTGAATTATTTTAAAGGAAAGCTAGATTTGAATGCCTACATGAATTATATTGGAAAATATAAAAACGACCGATTTGTAAGTAAAGAATATATAAATGAGTTTGGGAAAGCACCGCTTGGCGATTTTACTTCTATTGATTTGACCTTTGGTTATCAATTGGGTAAAAAACAACATACCCGAATTTTTGTAGAAGGCAAAAATATACTCGATAAAAAATATCAGACTGTTCCGGGTTATCCTGATTATGGTCGGATTATTTCATGTGGTATTCAAATAAAATTAACGTAATATGCTTTTTTTAAAAGAAATAAAATACCGGAAAACAAACTTCTTGCTTGGAGTAGTAGGCATGGTTGCTGCCGTGGCAATTGTTGTTTTGTTTTTTATGATGACTGCTGCATCGCAAAACGAAACACGAAGGTTAACCCGCGACATGGGTTTTAATCTGAAAATTATTCCGGATAATACTAATATGAATGATTTTTGGGTAGCCGGTTATTCGAACCAAACCATGCCCGAAGAATATGTGGATAAATTGGTAGATGCAAATTCGTTCTATTATGCGCATTTAACTGCTACGCTGCACAAAAAAATAGAATGGCGAAATACAGATGTTATTTTAACCGGAATTGCACCTGACGAGCTGGAGGTAGCTGGCCGCAAAAAGTCGAAAATGATTTTTGCTGTAGTACCCGGAAATATATACGTTGGATATGAACTGGCGAAAAAATTAGGTATAAACGATGGTGAAAAAGTAGATGTATTAGGCACTTATTTTACGGTAAAACGTACACTTGCTGAAACCGGATCGGAAGATGATATTCGTATTTATTTCGATTTAAGTGAATTGCAATTACTGTTGAAAATGGAAGGTCGAATAAACGAAATTATGGCTTTAAATTGTTTGTGTACCGCCGAAGGAGACGATCCTTTGGAAGAGTTGCGTATTCAATTGGGCGAAGTTCTTCCTGATTCGAAAGTAATAATGAACCGTACAATTGCAGTAGCACGCGAACGTCAGCGCAAAATGATGGACAACTATTTTGCGGTACTTCTACCATTAATTTTAATTGCTTGCATGTTGTGGGTTGGTACTTTCTCAATGATAAATGTATTACAACGTAGAGTGGAGATAGGAACGTTTCGTGCAACGGGATTTGGCAGTTTTAAAATTGCAGGACTGTTTTTTGCACGTGCATTATTAACCGGTTTGGTTGGCGCTGTTTTGGGATTCTTTTTAGCTACCTGCTTGGGTATGGAATACGGGCCCGAAATTTTTAAAGTAACGGCAAAGTCGGTGAGTCCGATTTATTCCTTGCTATATAAAGCACTGGTTATGGCACCAATATTTGCAGCTTTGGCAGCTTTTATTCCTATAGTTTTTGCCCTAAAACAAGAACCTGCTGAAGTATTAAAACAAGAGTAGTTTAGCAAGAAGAGAATACAATGATTAAACTAAAAGAAATAACAAAAATATTCAGGTCGAAAAAAGGCGATGTAATTGCTTTAAATGAAATAAACCTGCACATTAAAGAGAATAAATTTGTTCTGATTAAAGGGCACAGCGGGTGCGGAAAATCAACCTTGCTGTTTACTTTGGGCGGAATGCTCAAACCTTCTTCCGGAGAAATTGAAGTTCTGGGAAAGAATCCTTTTAAACTATCTGAAAAAGAAAGAACAAGCTTTTTATCCTCGCAGCTGGGTTTTGTGTTTCAATCGTATTACTTGGTTCCATACTTGAATGTACTTGAAAATATAATGCTTTCAAGAAGAGCAGGAAACAAAGCCGTTGAAAAGGAACAAGCTGTTAAAATAGCGAAAGAATTGAATATTGAAGATCGGCTTTCTCATAAACCTTCAGAGTTATCGATAGGAGAAAAGCAACGGGTTGCATTGGCTCGCGCACTAATTATAAAGCCCAAATTAATCTTAGCCGACGAACCAACCGGTAATCTCGA
>JAUVDE010000071.1 GCA_030595485.1 Draconibacterium sp. | reverse complement strand
AATGGTTGACTTGGCTTTACTTGCCAATGGTTTGTTAAAAGGAGCCGACCTTGATAAATTTGTAAAACGAAGCGTTGAGCTGATAAAATAGTAGTATCGAAAGATATTGAAAAGAGATAATGAGGAGCCTGATTATTCAGGGCAATTACGAAGGGTAATTGTGACGCCGGTGGAGTTTTCCATCGGCGTTTTTTATATATGGATAATATGGAGGTGAGACAAGGCATGCCTTGGCTTTACAGCTAGCACGAAACCGGAAGCAAAATATGTCGACGAAACCGTAAAGACAGGGCATGCCCTGTCTCGTAATCCTCCACATAAACAAAAAGACCCGTTCTGCATATTTCAATACAAAACGGGTCTCAATATTTTTATCTGTGAATATCAGCTAAATCTGAGTCATCAGCGTTCAATAAATTTTATTCCCCATCAGCATAGTCCTGCAAATAAGAAAACTTCTCGGTAAGCTTGCCATCTTTAGTAATCGAGGCGCGTGCAACAATCTCGTCAGTGTCGTCGCCAAATAAACTTGGGAAAACTTTGTCAATCAGGTTACGGCCAAAATCAAGCGAAGCATCTTTCGGAAGTTCGCAGGGTAGGTTATCAACTGCTTGTACCGACAAATTATTTGGATTGGAAAAAGCCTCTTCCAACTCACCAGTTTCAAAGTTATAGTCATAAAACGGATCGTCAATTGTTGATGCCTTTTTAGTCGAAGGAATAGAACCTTCAATGTCGCAGGTAATATCCGAAATTACACTAATCCTAAAATCATCAGCTTTCATTTCATCAGCCGAAAATAAAACCGGAGCTTTTGGATCCCAGTATGCCGATGCAATCAACATATCGATAGATTTGGTAAAAGGCAAAAATGCATTCTCGTAATCCAGCGGATTATTAAAAAAGTGCAGAATGTCAAAAGTCTCGCCACCTGCCTTTGATTTCACATAGTTATTGGGTAAAAGTTGCACATAAACGGCTTGCTCCGGCTCATCTACGTTTAAATAAGCTTCAGGCGAAACGCGCATTATATTCATGTGGTTTAATATTTCGAGTACACCTTGTGCCACACGGCCATCGCCAGTAATTGCAATTTTTAAGGGAGGTAAATTTACTTTAGCTAAGTGTTGAAGCATTTCTTCCAAATCGTCGCACTCGTGTGCCGGTTTTAAATTAAACAATTCGTTTTTTAAACCAAAAGCACGCAAGCCGTTATAGGCTCCTACCAAACCGGCAAAACGTCCAAAACCAATAATCCTAAATCCATCTTTGTTGGTCAATACTTCATAATCAACCAGCTGTATCTTCTTTTCTAAAACCGTTTGCAAGAGCCTACGGTTGTATTCCTGTTTCTTAATGGTATGCGAAAAAAATAGATAAATTTTACCCGGAATAAAGTCTGCAATACGTACTTCTTTTACACCTAAAAGTACATCACAATCGCTTAAATCTTCTTTTAAAGTTATGCCCAATGCGGTATATGCTTCATCTTTAAAACTTCTAATTGGGCTGGGTTGTACATAAATCGACACTTCAGGGAATTTCTCCTGAACTTCAATATATTGTGCCGGAGTTAGAGGAACACGTTTGTCGGGGGGTGTTTTGCCTTCACGTAAAATACCTACTTTCATTTTTTAAGAAATATGCGGAAGCCGGAAGACCGAAGACCGAAGTTTAAAATTAAATTTTCCCAAAGATAGTCTTAATACTGAATAGAATTGAATAAGGACCTTATAAATAGATGCATGCGTTTATTCCCTTCGAAATGTTTTGATAAAGGGAATGAACCTCGTTTATAAATAAGCCTTCACGGGCGATTTAAATTCATTCTTTTACAAATAATCACAATATTTGTAGGTCTTTAAAACAGAATATTATGATGGGTAGAATCTTCAAATTTGGAATTGGGATTTTTGTAGTACTGGCAATGTTTTCGTGTAAACAAAGAGCCCCAAAACAAGTAAGCGAAAATGAGTTTACGGGTTCGGAAAGTTGCAGAGAATGTCATGAGAATTTTTACCAGCTTTGGTCGCCATCGTATCATGGTCAGGCAATGATGCCTGTTAACGCCGAATTTATTCAAAAGCACCAGTTGCCCAACAGTGGGCCTGTTGATGTGGAAGGACACGATTTTACCATTGAATTTCAAGATTCGGTTGCGGTAATGCTCGAACGTGATGGGGATAAGGTTGTGGAGAGCTATAAGCTTCTTTGGGCTATGGGAGGACATAATGTTTACTGCTTTTTAACTCCTTTTGAAAAAGGCAAATTACAAAATGCTCCATTGGCTTACGATGCCAACCGAAAAGAGTGGTTTAACTACCCCAATGCCGGAATTCGTCATTTTATGGACGGTTCGCCCGACGATGAGGCACTGCCTTGGAAAGATGCCATGTTTGCTTTTAACACGGGTTGCTACAGTTGTCATATTAGTCAGTTAAGCACCAATTTCGATTTAAAAACAGAAACGTACCATACTAGCTGGCGCGAAGCAGGTATTAACTGCGAAACCTGCCATGGGCCTTCGGGTGACCATGTAAAATTGTTTCAAAGCTTAAAAGAAGGCGACCCGGTACCCGAAGATATTGGATTAATTGTAACCAGCACATTTACCAAACAGCAAAATAACGATGCTTGTGCCCCGTGTCATGCCAAAATGAGCCCGATTACACCAAGTTACATGCCTGGCGATAAATACTTCGATAATTACAATATTACCACGCTTGAAGATCGTGACTTTTATCCCGACGGACGTTCATTAGGAGAAAACTATACCATGACCGATTGGATGTTGAATAAATGTGGACAAGAGAGTGAAATGCACTGTGTTACTTGTCATACATCAAGTGGGCGCGACAGAAATGCTGATAATCCAAACAAGGGTTGTGCTTCATGCCATTCGGACAAGACGAATAATCCGGTTGCGCATACCATGCACAAGCCTGAAGATGGTTTAACATGTTTAAGTTGCCATGCACCAAAACGCGAGTTTGTTGGGCGCTTCCTGCGTAGCGACCATTCTTTCCGTCCGCCAATGCCAGAGGCTACCATTAACTTTGGTTCGCCAAATGCTTGTAACCAATGCCACGATGATAAGTCACCCGAATGGGCCAACAAAATTGTGAAACAACGCCCCAATGGAGATTACCAAGAGGAAACTTTAAAGTGGGCACAATTAATAAAAGAAGCACGCGATAACGACTGGACCAATGTCGAGCTTATGTACAGCTACATAAAAAACCCTGAGACCAATCAGGTAGTTGCCAATTCAATGGTTCGTTTGTTAGCGAATTGTACACTCGAATCGAAAACAGCTGTGCTCTTAGCAGCAATAAGTAATAAGTCTGAACTCATTCGCTCTTCAGCTGCATACGGTTTGGCAGGAGTGCATACCAAAGAAGCTAAAGAAGCTATTTTGCAGGCTTGTCAGGATGAGATTCGTTTGGTTCGTATTCAGGCAGCAAATGCTGCTATTACTTTTCCCGAAGGAAGTTTTACAGCCGAACAACAAACCATTGTTAAGAGTGCCGAAGCTGAGTATGTCGCTTCAATGACTTCAAGAGAAGACAACTGGAGTAACCATTATAATCTGGGTATTTATCATCAGAATAAAGGCGACGCGAATGAGGCCTTAAACTCGTACGAAACAGCAGCACGTTTGTATCCCGAATCTATAATGCCGCTTATTAATAGTTCGGTACTTTATTCGTATGTGGGTAACCATGCAAAGGCCGAAGAGAACCTGAAAAGAGTGGTTGAATTCGACCCTGATAACGAAGCAGCAAATCTTAACCTGGGTTTATTACTTGCCGAACAAGGACGTTTGGATGAGGCCGAGAAAGCTTTAAAGGCGGCCCTTAATGCAAACCCGGATAATAATCCGGTTGCAGCCAAAAACCTGAGTGTAATTGTGGGGCAACGTGGCGATTTGCCAGGAGCTGTTAAATATGCTGCTATTGCCTACAAAACCCGTCCGGAAGACCCAAATTATGGATACACGCTGGCATACTACCAAATGCAAAACGGGCAAAAAGCCGAGTCGATTATTACATTAAACCAAGTTATAAAAAGCAATCCTGAGTTTTTAAGTGCACCAAGTTTCTTGGCCGATATATACTTGCGTGATGGAAATAAAAATAGGGCACTTCAGGTGTATAAAAATGCCATGAAAGTTCAAAGGCTTTCGGCACAGGATAAAGCATCCTTACAACAATCGATTGCCGCTTTGCAACAGAGTATGTAAAAAAGTATTCAGTGTTCAGTTGCAGTTGGCAGTAAAAAGGATTCCATCTTTTAAAACAGATGGACTTCACGAATTCAAGGTAAATGCAACGACCTGAATAAAGAACTGCTGATTTCGGAGCGCTTAAAAAACAAGTTGGGTGGTAAGGGTTTTACTTTCGAGAAACTTGGCAATATTGAACTAAAAGGGAAGGAGCTGCAAGTTCCTCTTTACGCAGTTTGTCAAACAAAAAATGCTTAAAGTTGCAGTTGTTCAAATTGTCTTTACTCCTCACGCGATTATTGGCTTTGTAATCACTTACTGCAAACAAAGGTATGTAAGTAAAAAACTTGGAGTGTTAGTCATATCTACTCATGCTTGAACTATAAATCCTAATTTCTGTTACTTTTAGAAAACAAATATTAGCTAAGAAAGAATATGTTAATTGTAATATCACCCGCCAAGTCATTAGACTATAAGACACCCGCTACAACAGCCCAATTTACCATGCCCGAAATGTTGGATGATTCGGAAAAACTATTGACAAAGTTGCGTAAACTGAATCCGAAAAAGGTTTCAGAGCTAATGGGTATTTCGGCTAACCTGGGGCAATTAAACTTCGAACGTTTTCAAACCTGGCACCAACCTTTTACACCCGGAAATGCCAAACAAGCAGTGCTGGCTTTTAGTGGCGATGTTTATCAGGGATTAGATGCCGGTTCGCTTTCGGAGGAGCAGTTGTTGAAGCTGCAATCGAAATTGCGCATTCTGTCAGGTTTATACGGTGTCCTAAAACCACTTGATTTAATGCAGCCTTACCGTTTAGAAATGGGAACTAAACTTAAATACCAGCGTTCGGCAGATTTATATGCTTTTTGGAAAACAAAAATAACTCCCAAAGTTAAAGAGGCCATTGCCGAATCGGGGAGTAATGTATTGGTTAACCTGGCATCGAACGAATATTATAAAAGTATAGATACAAAAAAGCTGGATTGCGAAATAGTTACACCCGAGTTTAGAGATTTTAAAAACGGGCAGTATAAAATGATTTCGTTTTTTGCTAAAAAAGCACGTGGTTTAATGACCCGTTTTATTCTCGAAAATGATATTGACAGGGTAGAGGATTTGCAGGCTTTCGATTCGGATGGTTATAATTTTAATCCACGAATTTCTACTGTGGGGAAGCCGGCTTTTACAAGAGGTTAATTAGCTTGTCATTTCGAAGGAGAAAACGACTGAGGAATATGTAACAACAGATTTCTCTCTGTGTTTGAAATGACAGATACAAAAAATGCCATCCAGCTTTTAAAACTGAATGGCATTTTCATTTATAATTAATCGATAATTAAATATCAATTAAAACGGTAAATCAGTAGCGTCACCATCAGCTGGCTCTGGTGGAATATCATCTATTCCAAACTCTGGTGGAGGAACAGGCATATTACCTTCGCTAGCTTTGTCAATTTTCCAGGCATTAACGTTGTGGAACCAACGTCCGTTATATTCGCGTGATTCAACGTTAAACGAAACTTCAACTTCCTGACCGGCAGCTAATCCACTTACCAAACTGGTTTTTTCTCCAAATAAAGTAAAACATACTTTCTTTGGGTATTGGTCGTCAGTCTCAATTACAAATTCTTGTTTGCTCCATTCTTTTCCTGCCTTGCTTGTGCCCGACTCAGGTTTTAAAATCTGTTCGATTTTTCCTTTAACGCTTAATGCCATCGTTTCTATTTTGTTTTGTTTTGAATGGAACGAAGATAAAAAAAGAAACCCTTTGCCTGAATTAGACAAAGGGTTTTTTATCAACAAAAAAGTTGTTGTTCGTTGTTATTCTTTTACAATCTCTAAAAGTTCAACTTCGAAAGTAAGTGCTGCGTTAGGACCAATGTCGCCACCAGCGCCACGTTCACCATATGCAAGTGCGGCAGGAATAAATACTTTCCATTTCGCTCCAACAGGCATTAACTGTAATGCTTCAGTCCATCCTGGAATTACTTGGGTTACACCAAATACTGAAGGTTCGCCACGATCAACCGAGCTGTCGAAAACATTTCCGTCGATTGTAGTTCCGTGGTAATGTACACGTACTTTATCGGTAGCACTTGGTTTTTCGCCAGTTCCTGCAGTAAGAATTTCGTACTGAAGACCACTTTCTGTAGTTGTTACACTATCGCGTTTACCATTCTCTTCCAAAAATTTGTTTCCTTCTTCAAGGTTAGATTGAGCTTCGCGAGTTCCAGCTTCAGCGAAAAATTTCTGCACCAATGCATTTGCATCTTCTTCAGCAATTACCGCTTCTTCGCCTTCTTTGGCCAATGATGCAGCACGAAAGGCAGCAGACATAATTTCCATGCTCATTTCGTTGCTACCTGGAGCGCTTTCCAATTGTTTTTTATTGTTTGAGCCAACCAATACACCAATGGCGTATGATACTGAATCGACGCTGGTTTCCAATTTTACGTTGGCAGGTCCACCTTGCTGACACGATGTTGCAGCAACGATTAAACCTAGTACCAAAAGATAAAGAATACTATTTTTCATTTGATTAATTTTTTCCGGTCAAAACGACCAATTCTATTTTTATTTATACAATTTCTAATAATTCAACCTCGAAAATAAGAGCTGAGTTTGGTCCAATTGCAGCACCGGCACCATTTGGTCCGTAAGCCAATTCCGATGGAATAAACAATCTCCATTTCGAACCAACTGGCATTAATTGAAGCGCTTCAACCCAACCTTGAATTACGCCATTTACAGGGAACACTGCAGGCTCGCCACGTTCAACAGAACTGTCGAAAACATTTCCGTTAGTTAATGTACCGTGGTAATGACATTTTACCTGGTCGGTAGCTGTTGGTAAATCACCTTCTCCTTCGGTAATTACTTTGTATTGTAAACCACTTGGTAATTCAGTAACTCCTTCTTTTGTACTATTTTCGGAAAGAAAAAGTAAGCCTTCTTCAAGGTTCTTTTTTCCATCTCCATTGTCGTTGTCAGCCTGAGCTTTCGACATAAACGTTTCCAATATCTTGTTGGCTTCTTCAGGATTAACGCGTGGTTTAACACCTGAAAATACATCTTTGAAAGCTGTAATAAAAGCTTCAGGACTTACCGTTTTTACACCCGATTGAATTAGGTTTGCCGAAATGCTCATTCCTAAAGCATAGCTAAACTTTTGTAAGTCGTCTTTTAAATCAATATTCTCCATTCCTATTTTTCTGAAATTAAGGTTGCGAATATAATGTAATTTTTTGTTATTTAAAGCTTTGACAATCTAATATTTGCAGGCCTCAAAAACGAGTCAATAAATTTCTCCAGAAACGTAATTCTACCGGCATTTCTCCTACTCATTAATAAATTGTTTTGTCGAACTTTGTATTATAATGTATTTTAGCTTGCTTTACTTTAAGTTATGAATAAAACCTCTCTTTTATTCGAAAATATCAGAATTGCACTCAACTCTATTCGTACTAATTTATTGCGTACAATATTAACGGTGCTAATTATTGCTATTGGTATAACGGCCTTGGTTGGAATTTTGACTGCAATCGATTCGCTAAAAGGTTCAATTACCGAGCAATTTGCGCAGATGGGGGCAAATACCTTTTCGATTAGTAGCAGAGGAATGCATGTACAGATAGGTTCGCAACGTTATCGGGCTAAAAATCACTCGTATATTTCGTATTATCAGGCGAAAGAATTTAAAGAGACTTTTGATTTTCCTGCACAAACCGCCATTTCGGTTTATTCATCCGGAACTGCCACTTTAAAATATGGGTCTGAAAAAACCAACCCAAATATATCAGTTCGTGGAATAGATGATAACTATTTATCGACTTCGGGTTACGAACTTGGGAAAGGACGTAGTTTTAGTAATCATGATATTAATGAAGGACGAAGTGTGGCTTTGTTGGGAAGTGAATTAGCAAAACGACTTTTTAAAAGTGGAGAAGAACCGTTGGGTAAAGTAATAAGTATTGGCGGTGGCAAATATAAGGTGATTGGAATGCTGGAGTCGAAAGGAAGTGGTTTTGGAATGAATAGCGACATGGTTTGTTTTATTCCCTATTCAAATTCGCGCACTTATTTCTCACGTCCGAATATGAATTTTAATATTCAAATTAAGGTAGATAATCCGGCGCTAATGCAAGCAGCCGAAGGTCAGGCCGAGGCTACATTTCGTGTAGTTCGCGATTTAAATCCTTTAGATGAAACTGATTTTAATATCGAGAAGAGTGATAATATTGCAAAAATGCTAATGGAAAACATGAAGAATGTGACCTTGGTGGCAACCATTATTGGTTTTATTACCTTATTTGGCGCAGCAATTGGCTTAATGAATATTATGTTGGTGAGTGTTACCGAGCGTACTCGCGAAATTGGGATTCGCAAAGCAATTGGTGCTAAAAGTAATACTGTAAAACAACAGTTTTTGGTTGAAGCAATTGTAGTGGGGCAAATTGGTGGTGTAGTTGGTATTATTATGGGAATTCTTGTCGGAAATATGCTGTCGATGGTCATTGGTTCAGCATTTATTATTCCCTGGACCTGGATAAGTTTGGGTGTTCTTCTCTGTTTTGTTGTTGGAATTGCCTCGGGATACTACCCTGCACAAAAAGCTTCTAAGTTAGATCCTATTGATTCTTTGCGTTACGAGTAGGTTTTTAAAGTACAAAGTCAAAAGTACAAAGTACAAAGTCAAAAGTCAAAAGTCAAAAGTACAAAGTCGTAAGTCAAAAGTTAAGAGGATTGTGTTCACTGTTCCAAGGCGGGAGTTCAAAACTTAAAAGTCAAAATTGGTTTTCGAGAGTTTGGTAAGGGCAATTCGTTTCAAATCTAATTCATTGTTTACAATCATTCAATTTCACTCTTTATTAGTTTCACAATTTTACAGGCTGGCATTTTTTAATGTTTCCATTTCATAATTTTTTGATCAAAAAAAGGGACACCTTGCGGCATCCCTTTCCATACAGTATATATAATGTATATTATTTTACTGATTCCATGTACTCGATAAGTTCGCAAACTTTTGCTGAGTAACCCATTTCGTTGTCGTACCATGATACAACTTTTACGAAAGTGTCAGTTAAAGCAATACCTGCTTTAGCGTCGAATACTGAAGTTTGAGTTTCACCAATGAAGTCGTTAGAAACAACTGCATCTTCAGTGTAACCTAAAATTCCTTTCAATTCGCCTTCTGAAGCTTCTTTCATTGCAGCACAAATTTCTGCGTATGTAGCACCTTTTGCAAGATTTACAGTAAGGTCAACAACTGATACGTTAGGAGTTGGAACACGGAAAGCCATACCGGTAAGTTTTCCATTTAATTCTGGAATTACTTTACCAACAGCTTTAGCAGCACCAGTTGATGAAGGAATGATGTTCTGACCTGCGCCACGTCCACCTCTCCAGTCTTTCGCTGAAGGACCGTCAACAGTTTTCTGAGTTGCAGTAGTAGCGTGAACAGTTGTCATTAAACCGCTAACAATACCATACTTGTCGTTTAATACTTTAGCTACAGGAGCCAGGCAGTTAGTAGTACAAGAAGCGTTAGATACAAAATTTTCACCTTTGTATTCTTTGTTGTTTACACCCATAACGAACATTGGAGTATCGTCTTTAGATGGAGCAGACATAACTACTTTTTTCGCACCAGCGTCGATATGACCTTGAGTTGATTCTTTAGTTAAGAATAAACCAGTTGATTCAACAACATAGTCAGCACCTACAGCACCCCAGTTAATGTCAGCTGGATTTCTTTCTGCAGTTACGCGAACAAGGTTACCGTTAACTACTAAACTACCGTCTTTAACTTCAACAGTACCGTCGAAACGACCGTGAGTTGAATCATATTTCAACATGTAAGCCATGTAATCAACATCAATAAGGTCGTTGATAGCTACTACTTGTACAGTTCCTTTGGCTACTGCCTGGCGGAAAACAAAACGTCCGATTCTACCGAATCCGTTAATCCCTATTTTAATCATAGTTGAAAAAGTTTTAATTTATTTAAAAGAAAATTATTTTAATCATTTAATACTCAGGTTTTAATCGCCTGGTTTTTTAAAGCCCCACAAAGTAAATACATTTTATGAATTGAGTCAAGCACCTATTTTAAAATCGTAATAACCTTAATATTTAATTAAAGTGTTTAGAATGTCCTATTTCTGTTTTTCAGGTAAATTGTACTTGAAGTGCACGAATATGGCATTCTCAGAGGCTTCAGTTTGTCGTAAATAGTTGTGGTTTAAAAAATTGAGTCATTTTTTATGTGTCTGGAAATTGAGTCAAATAGCTTAAGGGAGCTTAAAAACAGTAATATTACACCTTTTGTTGCTCCGAAATTTGCACATTCTCGCTATATGAAGGGCAATTACATGATTTGCATGAAGTGACATATAACAATAAGCAGCTGATAAAAACAACTAAAAATAGTTTTAAGTATTTATTTATCCGCTGTACTTGTTGTTTTAACATAATTCTGTGTTTTTTAATAAGTACCATAGTTCAATAATAGTTAAAAAATGTAAAGTCTCGAACGCTTGCAAGCATTAATTCAATATTAAAGACGATAGATAAGCGAAAAAATGTCGCCATTATTATATAATATTTAAAAAATAAGTTTAAAATTGCATAAAATATTGAATAAGATACAGAAACTGGAAAGTGTTCAAGCCCGAAATGATCCAAGATATTAAAAAGTAAGATTAGGATTTGGCATGGTTCTGTTGAAAACATTACGTAAAAGAATGCATTTTATGCAACAATTAGTTTGTTGTTTGATGCAAAATTTTATACGTTTGTAAAGTTTAGTAGCTTATGAAAAGGCTGAATAATCAAGGATAAATGATTAAAGAATTAAATAAATTAAAATCAATCAATCAATTAAGTTCAATTTAAAAGCAAATTGCTATGAAAAAAAATTTTACAAAGCTTTTCGGCTTGATGTTGCTCTTAGGTGTGATGGGTATGGTTACCGAGCTTTCTGCTCAGTGTGATGTCCCACCACTTACCGAAAGTAATATTGAGTTAGTTACCGATCCTGCTGATGTGTGCGATAGTGCATATATCACATATCAGGTTGTGGGTTACACA
>JAUVDE010000446.1 GCA_030595485.1 Draconibacterium sp. | reverse complement strand
ATGTAATCCGAGCCTACTTCCGGAATTTTCATTAACACACCCTCAATTTGCATTGGGAAAACGTTACATCCTTTAATAATAAACATATCGTCGGTGCGACCGGTAATTCTATCTATTCTTCGGTGTGTTCTTCCACATTCGCATTGCCCCGGTAATATTTGAGTAATATCGCGCGTGCGGTAGCGAATTAATGGCATTGCCTGACGATCGAGTGTTGTCATCACCAACTCGCCATATTCACCATCTTCAACTGGTTCCAACGTATCTGGATTTACAATTTCAACTAAAAATGCATCTTCCCAAATGTGCAAACCATTTTGGTAGGTACATTCAAAAGCCACACCCGGCCCGTTCATTTCCGACAAACCAAAGGAATTATACGCACGCACACCAAACATATTTTCAATACGCTTGCGTTGTGCATCGGTATGAGGCTCGGCACCAATTACCAAAGTATGTAGTTTTGTGTCTTTTTTCGGATCTATACCCGCCGACTGAAAAACTTCGTACAAACGTCCCAAATAACTGGGAATGGCATGTGCCACCGTAGTTCCATAATCTTGCATGAGTTTAATCTGTCGCAGACTGTTTCCAGCACCGGCAGGAATACTTAAACATCCTAAGGTTTCGATACCGTATTGAAAACCTAAACCGCCCGTAAAAAGTCCGTATCCACAAATATTCTGAAAAACATCAGTATCGCGAATCCCAGCGCAAAACAAGGAACGCGCCATTAGATTTGCCCACGATTTTATATCGTGACTATTATGAAAAATTACTGTTGGATTTCCTGTTGTTCCACTTGAACTGTGCAAACGAATAATCTCCTTTTTGGGTAGACTTAAAAAACCATACGGGAAATTCTCGCGTAAATCTTGTTTTGTGGTAAACGGCAAATCGCTTATTTGGACAATATCTTTTATATCGCCCGAATTAATATTTTTTTGTTTGAAAAGAGCGGCGTAAAACGGAGAACGAGCGGCATTTTCGAGTGTCGCATTTAAGCGACCAACCTGTAATTTTTTCAGGTTTCTACTGTCCAGTGCCTCTAATTCTTCCTGCCAAAATTGTTGCGCCATTTTTTAAAAGTTGTAAGTCAACATTAGCAATATTCTATGGTTGGTTGCATTTACGGTTTCGTTGTAAAGTCCATCTTCAAAATTGAAAGTACCTGTTCCGTAATCCGCAGAATCTAGTTCATATTCGGCAACAAAACGTAGGTTTTTATAATTGTAAGCAAAGTAAGGAGCCACACGGTAAATTTGGTCCATGGTTGGCATTAAACCTTTTAACATTGGTTTCCCATCCTCTCCTTCATAAAGTTTATCGCTCGTTCCCATGTTTCCGGTATGTCCTGCAAAAAGTCCAATCTGAAATTCAGTTCCATAAACAATATTAAGCAAAGTGTTATGAGTAGTGTAATTGGTGTACGTCATGCCGCCAGTTCGAGCATCGACAGACGTTACGCCGTAACCACCAACCATAAGCATATTGGCAAGATTTTGCCCCACCAATTCTTTTGCCAAAATGAATAATTTTCCTTTTCGGTAACCAAAGTATGCCATTCCGGCAAAGCTGGTATTTAGCTCATCACTTTGAAATTTACCTGCAGTTCCTTCGGTAACATCAATAGGTTTAATTGCGTTAAATTGCCCGGCAACTCCAACACTAACACCGTTAGAGTTGTAATAAAGTCCGGCAACCAGTTCAGGAATTCCGGCATTACGTTTAGCCAAATTTGAATTATTGGTATTTGGCACCGGATAAAAACCTTTCGACGTATATTGCTGTTCGTAAAGTGCGGTTAACGACAGTGTAGTTTTCTTACCCAATTTATAATCGAAATCGATTTGAGGCGAACGGTTAAACGGATTATATGGGCTACCAGTATTTAATCCGCCCACTTGCGGAAAAAAAGCTCCACTTCCGTTCCAAAGCGGGTGCCAGGTTTGCCCTATCAACAGCGACGATTTTTCCCAATCGAGCTTTACATATGCTTTACGCAAACGCAATACTTCAGGATATTCGGTTACAATACCGGCAAAATCGGTTTCAATATTTGCAGATGTTTTTGCGCCCAAAATTTCAGGTCCCTTAATGTTCATTCCAAAACGAGTTGCCATAGCAGTAAAACCATGAATACCTTGTTCGTTTAAATGATTACCCTCGGCATCTTTTCCTTTATATAGTGGAAAAAGATAGAAGTTATCTTGTGCGGCATTTAAACCTTTGTAGGTATCGTAATAATACTCGCTTCGAACGAATCCATAAAATTGAATCGACGATTTTTTAGCCGTAACTTTGTTCTCTTCTTGGGCAAAACCTACGAAAGTTAGGATGAATAACATCCAAGTAATAACTATTGATTTTTTCATCTGAAAGATTGGTTTTTTTTTGTTGATTGAATAAGAAATTTATTGGCCCGGCATGAAGTGTTAGCACCCCGGGCAAATAAAGAAGTAATTTTAAAGGTTATAATATTTTGCTGTCTTTAACACGAAATCCAAAAATAATAAATAATGAAGTCTAAGCAATTGAGAACTTGTAAATTGCAACTTTCATACCCTTATTTATTTTGATTTCAAACTATACCACATAAAAAACCGTTCTTCAAAACAATTTTGAAGAACGGTTCCCTATTTATAATTTACGAATGTTCTATTTGTTCGCCAAAGCAAAAGCTCTTCCGGCTCTAAAAGCTTCAAGGTTTAAGTTAACAACCGCCTCACCTTTTTTACCAAATACACGAGCAATACCTGCTTCTATTTTTTCAGGAGTAATTTGAATA
>JAUVDE010000213.1 GCA_030595485.1 Draconibacterium sp. | reverse complement strand
TCGTTTTTATCGTCGAAAATTATTTCCCATTGCCCATCGAGTGATAGTTGGTTTTGAGCGAAAAGAGATATGGAAATTAGGGTAAGGAATAATGTTGTAAGTAGTAGTTTCATTATAGTTATTCTTTTATTAGCTCATTTTTTTGTCCTATGTTTAGCCCAATCTTATTTTTGAGATTCGTAGTGTGGGATAATTTACACTCTACATTCTCTACACCAAGGACGCTGCCCTGGGCTGTTAGCTGATACTCTTTCAGAACTCAAAATCCACAATCTCCTCGGCATCCTGAACCGATTGAATAAATGCTACAGCCTCGTCGTGTTTTGGGTATTTAGTATAATTCCAGAATGTGTCTTTGTTCTCGAAAACAGAGATAAGACAGATATCAAAAAATGAAGCACCGTAATCACCTATATTTTCGGCTACTTCGTACTCCTTTATTTCAGGAATTGCAGCTGGTAAGCCATTGAGCTTTTGTATAACTTCAGCAATAATTTTCTTTTTTGAAACTCCCTTTACTTCATCTTTTATCTTCCAGAATACTATATGTTTGTACATATCTTTTATGTCTTATTAATTAATCATTTCCAAAACCGTTTCTCTCATTTCTGCTTTTACTTCATCATACTTTTCATCCGTTGCAAGATTCGTCCATTCATTTGGGTCATTTTTTAAGTCGTACAATTCTTCTTGTCCATTCGGATACAGAATAAAACGGTAGTCTGTTGTACGGTATGCAAAAGTTTGCGATGTAAGTTCGTAGTCTACAACATCGGTGGCAATTGCAGTTAAAGCTCCTTCGGAACCTTTCCAGTTATTCGGTTTTGCTTTCTCTAAAAATGGCTTTAAACTAAATCCACCCACTGAAAACCCTGCTTCATTTTTCTTGTTATCGCCTTCGAGGCCACAAACATCAGTTAAAGTGGGATAAATATCGATAAGGGAAACCGGTTGTTCAACTTTGCTATTTGCCTTCACTCCCGGAGCTTTTATTACCATTGGAATGTGCGTACTGTTTTCCCATGGCGAATTTTTAAACAAGTATTGTTTTTGTCCCATTTGCCAGCCGTGGTCGCTGCATAAAATAACTATGGTGTTTTCTGCAAATTTGCTCTCATTTAAGGCATCCAATACAATTCCCACCTGCTCGTCGGCAAAGGCAACGCACGCCAAATAAGCCTGCAAGAAGTGTTTCAGTCCCAACTCTTCATCACCACCGTACGATTCAGTTAACATTTTTGAGTACATCTGTCCTTTGGAAGTATTTGTGTACCATTTATCATCTCGGGTACGTTCAACCGGATAATTGTCTTTGTAATGCGTATCTGCAACATCACCGTCAATTATTACCGGAAGTTGCAGTTCGTCAATCGGGAACATGTCGAAAAAACGTTTGGGTGCATAAAGCGGCGTGTGCGGACGAACAAAACCGATTCCCATAAAAAATGGCTTTGGCGTAGCCTCTGTATCCATTTCATTAATTCGTTTTTCCGCCCATTGTGCATGTAATTCATCGGGCAGTAAATCGCGATTTTTTTCGTCGATATATTTAAATGGAATGTCCTTTTTTCCTGAATATGCCCAACCAGCGTTGTCTCCATTTGATTTACCTTCAGCAAAAACAGGCACATCAGACATGGGAGCATACGAACCATCAACATCGCCAATACTGCGAAAAGGTTGCGGTACAGAAGGATGCCCAACCTGATTTTTACCATCGTAGGCAAAAGGTCCGTAGTTATTTACATCAACTCCCCATTCATCCCAAAGTTTAAGTTGGTTTGAATGCAGCAATTTCCCGCTGCCCATTACGAAGTAACCATTCTCCGAGAAACGTTCCATAATGGTTTTGTTATTCTTAAAAAGCTTTTGAGTTGTCTTTTTATCTAAACCAAAATTTCGCGATTGATGCGGATAAATTCCAGTGAACAGACTATTACGCGAAGGGTTACAAAGTCCGATGTTAGTTTGGGCATTTACAAAACGAACTCCGCTCGCTGCCAGTTTATCAATATTCGGAGTTTTTGCCTGAGGGTGTCCACCAAAACATCCCTGGTAATCGTTTAAATCGTCGATGATAATAAACAACACATTAGGCTTTGGAAGCTTCTTTTGTTGGGGTGGCTTTTGTTCACAGCCAAATACAAAGAAACCAAGTGTCAGTATTACACCGACCTTAGTCATCCATTTCATCATATTTTTATTCTTTATTTTTTTATTTCAGCAATCAAATTTGTTATGTCTTGTGCATTTTGAGTAATCGTTTCCCACTGTTCGTTTTGAATAAGTGGACGATTGGCAATCCACGAACCACCAATTGCAGTAATAAGTGGCGACTCTAAATAAGCACGCGCATTATTTAAATTTAGTCCTCCGAGTGGAATAAAAGTTAAACCCAAATATCCGTAAGGACCAGCCATGTTTTTCAGGAAAGTTAATCCACCAGCCGGTTCAGCCGGACAATATTTAATTACGCGACAACCATATTCCAAGGCAGTTTCAATTTCCGAAGGAGTCATTACACCCGGCGCAAATGACAATGCATTTTCCTGCGCTGCTTTTAATACCTTAGCATTACAACCTGGAGCAACAGCAAAATCGACACCTAATTTGGCAACAGCTTCCACTTGTTTTGTAGTTAGTACCGTTCCAATTCCCATTGTAATTTCAGGAACTTCGTTTTGAATAGCTTTTATACAATCGATTGCTGCAGGTGTACGCAGCGTTAATTCGATGTTATCAATACCACCTGCCAATAAAGCTAAGGCAGTAGGAACAGCATGTTTTACATCGTCGATTACCAATACTGCAATTACACCAGCATCGTCAATCTTTTTAATTATTTCGGGCTTCATCGCCCTTTGTTCTATGGGTTGCATATTTTATTCTTTTACCAAATATTTCTCTAACATTTCCTCATTTACGTCAACTCCTAAACCCGGAAGATTTGGAACTTTAAGATAACCATTTTCTTGTGTAATTAAAGGTTCTACCATAATATCGCGCAGTGCATTTTCAGTCCGGTCAAGTTCCATCCAAGGCTCGGCATCATACATACGTCCCGGATTAGAATCGAGATTAGAAATAAGGTGCATCGCGGCATGTAAAGCCACTCCTGTCCCCCAGCTGTGTGGAACCAATTCAACACCAAAGGTATTTGCCATTGCAGCAATTCTTTTCACCTCGGTTAATCCACCGGCAGCACAAATATCAGGCTGTGCAATATCTACCGATTTATTTTTGAAAAGCTCCAGAAAACCATAACGCAAATATTCACATTCTCCTCCAGCAATTGGGATGCTAGTATTTTCGCGCAATTGGCGATAACCACTATAATGTTCTGGTGAAACCGGCTCTTCAAACCACGAAATACCTAAATCTTCAAGTCTATTACAAAGCTGCATGGCTTCTTTCAACGAATAGGCATGATTGGAATCTATCATTAATTCCACATCATCGCCAATGGCTCTTTTAATGGCTTTGGTAAATTCCACATCTTTGGCAATTCCCAAACCAACCTTCATTTTAATCCCCTTAAAACCTTGCTCTTTGTAAAGAAGTGCTTCATCAACCAGTTTTTCTTTTAACGCATCGCAGCGGGTAAAGTATAAACCAGTTGCATAAGGTTTAATCTTCTCGATTTTACGTCCACCCATTAGTGCTGATATCGGCAAACCATAATGTTTTCCTTTTATATCCCAAAGGGCAATGTCGATGGCACTTAAAGCAGCCAATAAAACACCACGACGGGCAAAGTCCAAAGAGCGTAAGTACATTTGCTGCCAAACAACTTCATGTTCGAGCGCATCCATTCCGAGTATATACTGATTAAAAAATTTAATCCCGGCTTTCACCAAATTAGCAGGTCCATAACCTTCTCCCCAACCGTAAGTTCCATCATCGGCGGTTACGCGCACCAAACAAATGGTTCGTGTTTTATATTCCCATTGCGAGAAATAAAATGGTTCCTCCAAAGTTTGGCTAACCACAAAGGATTCTATTTTTAATATTTTCATTTTAATTGAATTAGATTTAAGAAACAAGTATCATGACACGACCAGAAAAAATCATCAGTATAAATAACTAATATCCATCTAATTGCGTCAAACAATAACTTTCTCTTTTATTGAACAGTGTTTGCAAATCCTAAAATAACACTTGCAAGAATTAGAACTGCCAAACCAAGTAATAGTAACTGGAATGGTTTTGAAGCACCTTTCCACTCGCCTGCGCGGTATGCCCAAACGTTACTAACAATTAACGATAAACCCAAAAGCATTGGCCAACCAATTACAGGTCCCATTTCGCCCATTAATGCTGCCCCCTGACCATAAACGCCAAGTGCACCAAACCAACACAAACCAGCGATAATTGCCCAACGGTACGCTTTTCCTGAACCTGCAATACGAAACGAATTCCATGCTTTATTTTTTGTAAGAAGGAATACTGCATATCCGGCATTCATTATAAATGCACCAACTAATACCACTACCCAAGCTGCCAAACTACTGTTTCGGGTAATTACACCCGAGGCCTCGGCAATTTTTGCAATAGGCGCTGCGTTGGCAAAACCGACGTTTAACAATGCAGATAAAATACCACAAACAGAGGCAATAATTAGTCCTTTTACAATGTTTTTCGATTGACCACCTTCGCTTTTAACCATGTCACGTTTTATACCCGCAACGGCAGTAATAGCAACACCAACAAGCATTACAGCAACACCCGCAATAATATAAGGGAATGCAGGAAGTGAAGTGGCTCCTTCCATTTGAAACAGTGGAATTAAACTGCCCACCGACGATGCCAGTCCCATTACAATTCCGTAGGTTAATGAAATGCCAATGTAAGGAATACTAACGCCAAACAAAATGCCACCAATTCCCCAAAGGAAACCAAATAACATTGCCAGTGCGATTGCGTTTGCCGGTGAACTTAAAATGATATCTAGTAGCCCGGGAACGGCAATAAATGCCCAAATTAATGGAAATAAAACCATGGCAATTACAACGTGTACAAGCCACCACGACTCCCACTTCAGTGGTGCCATATATTTCATTCCAACGCCAAAACTGCCCTGGAAGATACTTGCAAAAATTACAATTAGAAAAGGGATAAAAGCTGAGTCCATAATATTTTAGTTAATTGATTGATTTCGAATACTATTTTTGTTCAAGGTCTATTTAGCAATACTTACACGTTTTTTAACGAGGTAATCTTCAATTGCCAGATGTGAACAATCGTGACCAATTCCACTATTTTTAATACCACCGTGCGGAAGATAAATCGCATATTTCACACCGTTTACCTGCACCTCGCCAAACTCCAAGTCTTCAACAAAACGTTCAACACGTTTGTGGTTATTGGTAAAAATATACGAAGCCAAGCCATATTCAGTATCGTTTGCCATTTCTAGCACTTCATCGTCGGTATCGAAACTGTAGATTGGAGCTACTGGCCCAAAAATCTCTTCCTTGAAAACACGCATTTCAGGAGTTGCTCCACTTAGTACGGTGGGTTCCAGCCAATTTCCTTTTTCTTTTCCGGCAGGCACTTTACCACCTGTTTCTAAAGTTGCGCCTTTCGAAACAGCATCTTCAACTAATGTCAACATCCGGTCTCTATCCGAACGGGTTACAACTGGCCCCATATCCGGTTTTTCGTCTTTACCAAAACCAAGTTTTATTGCCTTGGCACGTTCGATGTAAGCGGCAAGGAATTTATCGTGAATACTTTTGTGTACAAAAATTCGGTTGGCCGCTACGCAAATTTGGCCGCTGTTGCCAAACTTTAAACCAATTGCCAAATTAAGCGCGGTATCGAAATCCGCATCGTCGAAAACAATAAACGGTGCATTACCGCCCAATTCTAAGCCAAATTTCTTAATCGAAGTAGTACTTTCAGCAATAACCTTTAAACCGGTTTGTGTTGAACCAATCATAGTCAGTACAGCCGTTTTTTTACTTTTGGTAAGAATAGTTGCCACCTCACTTGAAGGACCAGAGATAATATTTACAACGCCAGCTGGAAAATCGATGTCGTGCATTATTTTACCCATAAGATAAGCCGACAATGGCGATAAGGCAGATGGTTTAATAATTAAACTACAGCCGGCAGCTAAAGCAGGTCCCAGTTTAAAACCAACGTTTAACAAAGGAAAATTCCA
>JAUVDE010000325.1 GCA_030595485.1 Draconibacterium sp. | reverse complement strand
ATTCGTTCAAATATCGATGCTCAAATTACCGATAATTTAAGTGTTGCAGTTGATTTTGCCTATCGTAAAACCAAATTGGATAAGGCAAATTTCAATGTTGGTGAAATGTATAACTCGCTTCAAACTGCCAAGCCGGTTTATCCATATATTCACGAAGCCGATCCAAGCAGAGCCGCATCATCTGGGTTCCTGCAACGTTCGCCTTACCATCAAACCTTTAAAGATTTTTCTGGGTATCAAGACAACAAGTCGAATGCTTTGCAGGGAGCAATTGAGTTAAAATACAAAGTGCCATTTGTAAAAGGTTTGGTAGCCAAAGCACGTTTAAATTACGAAGAAGGTGCTTCTTGGAATAAAAGAGTATCACAACCTTATGATGTTTGGGAATACAATCCTGTTGCAGAAGCGGAAGGTTCAGACCCATGGGTGAAATGGGGAACACAAAATGCAAACAGCATGAGTGTATTTTCAAGCAAATCGAACGAATTGTTGCCGCAAATTAGTCTGAATTACAATAAGGTGTTTGGCGATCATAACTTTAAAGCAGTATTAGTTGGAGAAACCTGGACTTACAAATACACAAGCTTAAATGGGTCAAGAAAAGACATACTTTCATTTGAAGCTCCATTCTTAAATTACGCATCGGAAGAAGGTAAAAATAATTCAGAGACATTTAATGAAAGAGCGAGAGCTTCTGTAATTGGACGTGTTAATTACGATTATCAAGGAAAATATATGTTGGAAGTTGCTATGCGTGCTGATGCTTCCGGAGAATATCCACCCAGTGGGCGTTGGGGGTACTTCCCAAGTATGAGTGCAGGATGGCGTATTTCTGAAGAGTCGTTTATTAAAGATAATTTTAGTGCTGTAGATAATCTTAAATTAAGAGGTTCTTACGGTGTATTGGGTAACGATGCTGTTTCGTCATTCGATTATCTTAACGGTTATACCATTTCTACCAATTATTATGTATTTGGTACTACTCCTGCTCCGGTAATTGCATCGGCTGGATTATCGAATCCCAATATTACCTGGGAAACCATGAAAATGAGTAACATTGGTTTGGACGGTACCTTCTGGAATGGTTTATTAGGTTTCGAATTGGATGGTTTTTACCGTTTAAGAGAAGATATTTTGGCTCAACCTACAACACAGGTACCAAGTACTTTTGGTGCAAGTTTGCCAAAAACGAACCTGAATTCAAGAGACAATAGGGGTATTGAAGTAGCCTTAACACATACAAACAGAATAGGAAAATTCTCTTACGATATTTCACCCATGTTTGCATGGACAAGAGGTAAATTTGTTGATATTGAAGAGGATATTCTGCCAGTTACGGGTGACTTAGACGAAGAAACACTTGAGTACAACAGATTATGGAATAATCGTTATGTAAATGAAGGACAGTGGGACGACAGACAATGGGGATATCTTAACCAAGGCTTCTTCATGAACCAGGAACAAATTGACAACCATACAATTGACCAGGACCAGGCTGGAAACCAAACCTTAAAAGTGGGTGACCTTATTTATAAAGATGTAAATGGTGATGATTATATCGATTGGCGCGACCAGCAGATTATTGGAAAGTCAGGTTTGCCAAAAACAATGTATAGTTTAGATATGGGTGCCCAATACGAAGGGTTTAGCTTACGCATGTTGTGGCAAGGTGGTTCCAATTATGTTGTTACCGTAAGTGGTTCGGCAGCAGCACCATTTAGCAATGAATCAATTCCTTTATCTCAGCATTTCGATTACAGGGCAATTGTAGGACAAGATGAGGCTGGTGCAGATTATATTACCAATCCAAACGATTTTAAGCTTCCTCCGGTAACACAAAACGGACGAACTGCCAACAATGGTAAAGGTTCTGATTTTTGGACAAACGAAGCAGCTTATTTGCGTTTGAAAAATGTTAATTTGTCATATACTTTTCCTAAAACCTTACTTGGTAAATCAGGAATAAAAAACTGTGTATTGTATTTCAGTGCTTCAAATTTGTTTGCTATCAGTAATCTGGGGATTTGGAGCGATTCGTTTGATCCTGAAATACCTGGAGCAAATAACCGTGATTACCCACCGGTTAAAACGATGACGTTTGGACTAAGGTTAACTTTATAAACTCAAAAAGAATAATACAATGAAAAAGATATTATATATACTACCATTATTTGTTCTTCTGTTTGGTTGTGGCGATTTATTAGATATCGCGCCAACCAATATTATCTCAGAAGATGCGGTGAAAAATGATCCGGTCCTGGTGGACGCATTCTTAAATAAAATTTACGTAAATACAAGATTTCAATCAAAAGGTACAGGACATGCATCGGTAGGTGTTACCGGTGGCGAGCAAAATGTTTTCGCCGGATGGCAAAGTCCATACGCTGCTGCAATGAAAATTATCGACGAGAACGGAGCACATGGTGACTTGGAATACTGGCCATATGGTAATATTCGTTCGTGTAACGAAATAATCGATATTTTGAATGAAGCAACATTTGAACCTGAATTGATTCAGCAAAAAATTGCTGAAGCACGTTGGTTAAGGGCTTTTATGTATTTCGATATGGTAAAACGTTACGGAGGTGTTCCGCTTATTACTGTTGCACAAAGTATCGACCAGCCTATTGAAGAACTGTATGTACCACGTAATTCAGAGCAGGAAATTTACGATTTTATTGCTTTGGAAATGGATGAGTTGGCAAACATATTACCAGAAAGTTATGGTAGCGATAATTTTGGTCGTCCAACAAAATGGGCAGCATATGCACTAAAAAGTAGAGCAATGCTTTATGCCGGTAGTATTGCAAAATATGGTTCGGTGCAGCTAAATGGAACCCTTGGAATTCCAGCAGGTGAAGCAAGCAATTATTACCAGAAAGCGTATGACGCATCAATGGAAGTTATTAATGGTGGATTACATCCCTTGTATAAAGCCGATGATGATCCTGTGAAAAACTACAAAGATTTATTTCTGGTTGATGGCAATTCAGAAGTAATTTTTGCCGAGGTTCATGATTTAGGTTTGCTAAAAGCACACGGTTGGACTTTCTACTGTATGCCCGATGGTTTCCAAACCGGATGGGGATCGAATAACTGGATGTACCTTGAATCGTGGGAAAAATACGAGTACATTGATGGTACTTCTGCTGTTTGGGATAGAAGTTTGTTAGATGGAAAGAACAAGTTTTCCTTAGATGAAATTATCTTAAACAAGGATCCACGCTTTTTGGCTTCTGCATTTTATCCTGAAACTCCTTGGGGAGATCGTACAGTTTATACCCACAATACAACAAAAGGAACCATTCCTGCAGGATCTGACTGGCCAAAAACAGCTCCCAAAAGAAATAGGATTAAAGCCGGGGTATTAGTGAAAAAACGTGTAAACGAATCTCTAATAGGGCTTAACAACAACGAAGACGATTCAGACTGGATGGTTTTCCGAACAGGTGAAATGTATTTGAATGCTGCCGAAGCCAAGTTCGAAATGGATAAAGTTGGTGAAGCAACAACGCTAATAAATGTAATTCGCGACAGAGCCGGAATGCCTGACAAAGAAACGGTAACTCTGGAAGATGTTCGAAACGAACGTTTTGTAGAACTTTATTTAGAAGAACACAGATATTGGGATGTTCGTCGTTGGAGAACCGCGGTTGATGAGTTAAACAACAAAGGATTTAAAGGTGTTATCTGGGATTATTACATCGAAGAAGATAAATACACCTTAAAAACAAAAGATGCTGATTTTGGGCAAAAAAGAGTTTTTGCTGAAAGGAACTATTATTTCCCTATTGGTTTGGGAAGAATTGCCGATAATCCAAATCTGGTAGAAAACCCGGGATATACAAATTAAATTTTCATAAGTTTTAGTTTGGTTAGATAGATTGAAGGGATCGTTCTCCGTTGCGAAAACGGTCCCTTCTTCAATTATTTGCAATTAATGTTAGACAAGAACTTATTAATTTCGTGAGATACATTCTAAAAAATATCAAAATGCTGCAAATTGGTTTAATAAAACTACTTAGTGTATTTACCCTATTTAGTTGTGCCGAGAAAGAAATTGAAAATCCTGGACAGGATAAAAAAGAGTTCCAACCCAATCTATTGATTATTCAAACCGATGAACACAATTTTAGAACTTTAGGTTGTTACCGCGAACAATTAAGCCACGAACAAGCATTTGTATGGGGCGAAGGAGTGAATGTGGAAACGCCAAATATTGATTATTTGGCTGATAACGGAGTCTTATTCACAAAATATTATGCGGCAACACCGGTGTGTTCACCTTCACGCGGCACTTTAATTTCAGGAATGTACCCACAGCATACAGGTGTTCCGAAAAACGATTTGCCACTGAACGACGGTTT
>JAUVDE010000339.1 GCA_030595485.1 Draconibacterium sp. | reverse complement strand
ACCTGAGCATTTTGAGCAAGCCACTGAAATGGCATTTAGCGGAATTCATATTGTTCAGCCCGAGCTTCTACAATTGATGCCCGAAGAAGATCGTTTTTCGATTGTAAAAATCTACTTAGAATTAGCTAGGACACGAGAAATAAAGGGTTATTTCGACACTTCCGACTCGTGGATTGATGTGGGTAAACCAGTTCAGTTAGCCGAAGCACGAAAACTGTTTAAATAAAATCTGGTTTTATTTTTTGAAGATGCTGAAACAAGAATTTTGTTTTTAAAAAAACAAAGTCAAACAATTCCAGATATCTTAAATTTTCAAATATGTCAATTATCTTCTCCTGCCGGAGGCCTTCATCTTTGTCTTAAAACAAAGACGAAGCAGAAAATTCAAGGCTGCTTTTTATCTTCACCCTTCATCTTTACCTTACCTAAGTTCGATGGAGCGATTTCCTCGATTCCTCGGAACTTCTCCTTCTCTCTAAGGTCAGGTTTTGATTCCGGGATTGATAAAAAGAGGCCAGTCCACTTATGTAACACCGTCATGCTGAACTCGTTTCAGCATCTTTATCACCGCCTCATTAAGTTCAAAAAAAAATAGTGGAAACTACAACTAATCACGCCTTTTTGTACGGTACTCAAATAAATAATACAATAAAAATTCGATGGCGGAAATTAGCATCAGAGTATCTCCTGCCAACTCCAATCCTTCTTCGGTAGCCGCTTTTGCCAAACGATAATGCTCTTTGTCGTAAAGCACACGCCATAACTTCGAACGCCCCATTAATCGGCTAAATACCAAAGTCAATAATAAACCCGATAAAAACCAAGCCGAGGCTGGCTGGCTGAAAAACACAATTGTCGACTGTTTTATCTTTTTGAAATCACGAAAAATTAAATAAGCTAAAGCGGCCAATACAGCAAGTACAGGATAAAACCACCAATCAATTAAAAAGTTAAATTCCCGAATAAAAGCCATCAGAAAAAACAGCGAAATAAAATTGGCAACCACTTGAATTTCATTCCACTTCTTACCCAGAAAAAAGTAAAACACAAAAAGGATAAATAGAATAATTTCTTGTCCAATCTCGGTAAATGTAAACTCACCAAAATAGCTATCACCATAAGGATGTGTGGCATCGTAATAAACACCTTCACCTATTCCAAACAGCAACAAACCGTAGATAATTACGCGAAGCACAATAAATATTGGAGAATATATTTTCATTTCAGAATAGTTAGATAACAGAAGTTGCTTGCTTTGTGAACAGCTTCACCCTTCTTCATAAATATTTTGTGAGCTAATTTAAAAATTTAATCCAAGAGATTTTGTACTGCTTTTGCAAAAGCATTGTTTTCGTTACTTGGCACCAATGGATAATGCTTTCTAATTTCCTCCGGTGAATTTTCAGTTAAAAATGAATATTCGGTAAATGCCAACAAATCAAAATCGTTATAGTCGTTTCCAAGCCCCATCGTTTCCTTTTGTTGAATTCCCATTTCCTGACAAATTTTGTTCACACCGTTTCCTTTTGAAACCGATTTATGAAAAACCTCAATCCAAATATAGCCTTTTGTAATGGGCGATGATGCACGAATTACACGAATCTCGGGACACAAACTTTCAATTTGATTTTTTAAAGTGTTAAAATGGTTTTCGTCCTCTCGGATAATTACCAGAAACTGGCACATTTCAGAATTTGGCAGTTGCTTCAAATTTAATGCCTCTGCATGCGATTTATTAAACTCAAAGTAGCGCTCAAATTCCTCACAATCGGTATTTCCTCTATAGAAATAATGCTTATGATTATCGGGCACCGGATAAAAAGCATGAAAATTTACTTCTTGTTTTATAAAATGATTCAAAAGTTTTATTGCTGAAACCGGATTAATATTCTGCTTATAAATATGTGTATTTTTATTCCAGTTATACACCCCCGCACCCGATGAAAACACCACATAATCAAACGGAATATGATGGTTTAAAACCTCCTTCACCTTTTTCAGATCACGCCCGGTGGCAGCTACTCTTATAATATTCTTTTCGCCTAACTTTCGGAGCGCCTCTATATTATCAGCGCTAACAGTTCGGTCGTCTTTCAAAAATGTTCCATCTAAATCGGTAGCTACAAGTTTTATATTTTTCATCATTTAAATTGAAATTCAAAAATAGAGATTTTAAATTGGCATGCACACAACAGCTCAAATTTTAATTACGTTCGTTTATCCTGTTGTAAACTGTATTCATCGAATTAATTTTAAGTTTGAAAGACGGCTAGTTAGATTTGAGTAATATTTTATCTTTGTGCCCAGTTTTGAAAGATTGTTAGATTTTGAGATGTGAGTAATGAGATTGAAGCAAGCAGTTTCTTTCGGATTTATCTTCTGACTTTGAGCTTCTGACTTCTGACTATTTTTAGCAAAGAACAAAACAAAAACTTAAAACTTGCTGTATGGCATTTATTAAATTTGAATAAAAAATAACACATGAATATTGCACTTATAGGTTACGGAAAAATGGGAAAGGAAATCGAGAAAATTGCCGTTTCCCGTGGTCATACAATTGGTTTAAAAATAGACATTACAAACCAAGATGATTTAACGCTTGAGAATTTGCAGAAATGTGATGTTGCCATTGAATTTACAATTCCTGATTCGGCCATAAATAATTATAAACTTTGTTTCGAAGCTGGTGTACCAGTGGTTAGTGGAACAACAGGCTGGCTCGACAAAAAGGATGAAGTTTACAAAAAATGTGCCGATACAAACGGAACGTTCTTTTACGGAAGTAACTTTTCGGTAGGTGTAAATCTATTTTTCGAACTGAATAAAAAATTGGCTGATTTAATGGCACCCCGCGAAGAGTACGATGTGGGAATGACAGAAGTACATCATACACAAAAGCTGGATGCACCAAGTGGTACGGCCATAAGTTTGGCTGATGACATTCTGGCAACGCTTCCAACAAAAAATGCTTGGGTGAACGACCAAATTCCTACTAAAGGAGAAATGAATATTAAATCGGAACGTGTTGGACAAGTTCCTGGAATTCACACGGTAAAATACGAATCGGGCATCGATTTTGTAGAAATTACCCACAGTGCAAAAAGCCGACAAGGGTTTGCTTTTGGAGCTGTATTAGCAGCCGAATATTGCCTCAATAACAAAGGCATTCTTACAATGAAAGACTTATTAAAATTATAAAACGATATTAAATGATACGTTCAATTTTGGCAAACAAGTGGTTTAAATTCACCACTATTGGAGGACTTTACCTGCTTTGGGTAATTTGGATGGGAAGCTTTTTGTGGCTTCTTGGTCTGGCAGTGATTTTCGACATTTACATTACTGAAAAAGTACATTGGGCTTTCTGGAAAAAGAAAAACCCGGTAGATGGTAAACAAACAAAAATAGTTGAATGGGTTGATGCTATTATTTTTGCGGTAATTGCAGCTTCGTTTATTCGTATGTTTTTTATTGAAGCATACACCATTCCTACCTCATCGATGGAAAAATCGATGTTGGTTGGCGACTACCTTTTTGTAAGTAAAACGGCTTACGGACCAAAAACGCCAAACACTCCACTTTCGTTTCCGTTTGTGCACAACACCCTGCCAATAACCGGTGGCAAATCGTATTCCGAAGCCATTTCACGCCCTTACAAACGTATGGCAGGTTTTACCGATATTAAAAATGACGACGTGGTGGTTTTTCACTTTCCTGAAGGTGATACCGTTGCCTTAGGAATTCCAAACCAAAGTTATTACCAACTTATAAACTCGTACGGAAGAGCTCGTGTTTGGAGCGAAAAACGCAGTTTTGGAGAAGTTGTGGCTCGTCCGGTTGATAAACGCGAAAACTACATTAAACGTTGCGTTGGTATTCCTGGAGATGAAATTCAGATTATTAAAGGGCAGTTAGTTGTAAATGGTGAAAATCAAGCAAAATTTGATGGAATGCAACACAACCATGTCATTAATACCAACGGAACTGCTATCAATCCTAAAGCTTTGGAAAAACTTCACATTGCCGTGGCTGACCGCACTGGTAGTTCTGGCCAATATTTATTTCCTTTAACCGATGAAAATGCAAAAAAACTGAAAGGATTCCCCAATGTAACTTCGGTTGCGAAAATGCTAGAAGAACCAGGAAGAAAAGATGCCACTGCATTTCCAATAGGAAGTACTTTCAATTGGAATAGAGACAACTTTGGACCAATTACAATTCCGGCGAAAGGA
>JAUVDE010000205.1 GCA_030595485.1 Draconibacterium sp. | reverse complement strand
TGATACTGAAATCAGTAAGATGTATGATGCAGCAAAAGAAGAAAAGGTTAACAAAGTACTGCACAATACAAAACGGGATATAATTGTTACAAGTCTTTTAATTCTAATAAGTATTGCTTTGTTCGTCACACATTGGCTAATAATAAAGAGGTATAGTAAATTTGAAGATTCTGCACCAGCCTAGATTATTTTGTTTTACATACAATTACTTTAAGGAAAGGAGGCATCCACCTCCTTTTACTTTCGTTTTTCAGTGGCATTTTTTCAACACACATCAAACTTTCAATTTTCTACCACCGAATAACAGTTTGGACATCTATTTTAAACAAGTCTGCAAAATCAAGAAGTGAAAGATTGTGGTGTTTACTAGAATCCACAAGAAGTTCCCCTAAAGTGTTTTACTTTTTCAAGTGTGTCACGATGAACCTGGTACATATGAAATAAAATATTCCAACCTGACATTCAATGTCATGAACTTTTCCTATGTCCCAATCTACCTTTGCCAACGAAATTATTGAAAATGAGAAAAGTGAACACTGTATTGGATAAATATTTAAAACAAGATTATCCATACAACAATACAAAATATCGAGCTGCCAGGAATATTGAAGAATTACTAACTCAAATTGATTTAGATGCTGAAGTAGTTCCTGAAAATAACCTGGACATGTTATCAAGACTTATTCGCTCTTTAAAAGATGAGGAACTTACAAGTGACGAAAAAATGATAATAGAAGAGATTATTCAAACATGATAGCGTTTTTCATAGCAAAATAGTTTAGTGTTCAGGGAGTGATGTTTCGGCAACCATACCGACGCCCCATACACTTAACAACAAAAAAGTAAAAGATGGCAGAAATTATAACAACAAAAAAACGAAGTTTAGAGCGTTTAGCCTTCAGAGCAAGTATTGTAACCATGATTGTTTATGGTGTATTATTATTAATAGTAGTAAATGCAAGTTTATAAGCCTCCTACAATTAGAATTCATACTGATTGAAACACAAAACTTCATAAACGCATGGCTTTGGGATTTTATCTCAAGCTTATTCAGATAATCAAAAATAGTTATGGTACGAAATAAGAAAACAGGTTTAAATCAAAATTGGGTAAAGTCCAATACGGCATCGGCTCGTAAATCAGATGCCGAAAAATTCCTCGAAAAAGCAAAAAAGGAAGAAACTGAAAAAAAGTATGTTCGCATACCGCATCCCACCTTAAAAAATACATTTATACTTAAAGAGGAAGATTAATATATACTCTGGAATAATTGGAGATAAAATAAAAGCCAGCATAATTAGCCAAGTATCATGCTGCATTCCTTTTAAAAATAGAAAAGACACCTCATATTTTCAAAAGACTGTTGTCATTTATGTTTCACAAAAATGCAGTTTGCGGAATCTAATTTCGATATTCAATTAAGCCGTGCATAAAAAGGGACTAAATCAATAAGAACCTTTTTGTTGCATAACACTTTTTATGTTGAGCTAAAACATTTTATCTCCCCCTCATTTTAAGTACATTTATGGTAAATCACAAAAAATAGATTGCTATGCCTAAAATCCGTAGAATTGATGCGCTCAATTACCACAAAAAAGACCGCCCGGGAAAAATTGAAGTAGTTCCAACAAAACCGCACAATACTCAATACGATTTATCGCTGGCGTATACCCCTGGGGTTGCACAGCCTTGTTTCGAAATTGAAAAGGATCCGGAAAATGCATACAAATACACCTCTAAAGGAAATTTGGTGGCAGTAATTTCAAACGGAACAGCTGTTTTAGGTTTAGGCGACATTGGTCCCTTGGCGGGAAAACCGGTGATGGAAGGAAAAGGATTACTCTTTAAAATATTTTCCGACATCGATGTTTTTGATATTGAAGTAGATGAAAAGGATCCTAAGAAATTTATTGAAGTGGTTAAAGCCATCGCTCCTACTTTTGGAGGAATAAACCTTGAAGATATAAAAGCACCCGAATGTTTCGAAATTGAAGAGACCTTGAAGAAGGAGCTCGACATTCCTGTTTTTCACGACGACCAACATGGTACGGCAATTATCTCAGCAGCGGGATTATTAAACGCACTTGAAATAAATGGCAAATTAATTGAGGATATTAAAGTAGTTGTAAATGGTGCCGGTGCTGCAGCAATCTCGTGTACTAAGCTATACATAAGTATGGGTGTTGAACCCGAGAATGTGGTGATGCTGGATAGTAAGGGTGTTCTGAACCGGGAACGTACCGAGCTGAATCCTATTAAACAACAATTTGTAACTACCCAAAAAATAAATACGCTTGAAGAAGCCATGAAAGGTGCCGATGTATTTCTTGGACTTTCGGTTGCCGATGTAGTTTCAAAAAAAATGATAAAATCGATGGCAAAAAATCCGATTGTATTTGCCATGGCTAATCCGAACCCTGAAATTTCATATGAAGATGCCACTTCGGTGCGCAATGACATAATTATGGCAACCGGGCGTAGCGATTACCCCAATCAGATTAACAACGTACTTGGCTTTCCCTTTATTTTCCGGGGTGCTTTAGATGTTCGCGCCACTTCAATTAACGAAGAAATGAAGATTGCAGCTGCAAAGGCTTTGGCCAATTTGGCTAAAGAATATGTTCCTGAAATGGTTGCAAAAGCTTACAATGAGCAAAATATTGTTTTTGGGAAAGACTACATTATCCCAAAACCACTCGACCCGCGGCTAATCACAACGGTATCGACAGCAGTGGCGCACGCAGCCATGGAAACTGGCATTGCCCGGAAACCCATAAAAAGCTGGGCTGCCTATAAACGAGATTTAACAAGTCGTTTGGGTATCGACAATAAACTGATAATGAAAATCAGGAGTAAAGCCAAGCAAAATCCAAAACGTATTGTTTTTGCTGAAGCCAATAGTTTTAGAATTCTGAAGGCTGTTCAGTTTGTTATTCGCGAAGGCATTGCCAAACCTATTCTTTTGGGTAACACAGAAAAGATAAAAGCCTTAATAAAAGAGAATCAACTTGATATTGAAAATGTACCGATTATTGATTTACATACATCGGTGAGCGATGAAAAACGACACCAGTATGCAAAAATTCTTTATGAAAAACGCAGGCGAAAAGGCATGACTTACAGCGAAGCCGTGGAGAAAATGTACAACCGCGATTATTATGGTTCAATGATGGTTGAAACCGGAGAAGCAGATGCATTTATATCAGGTTTCTCCAGAAATTATTCCTCCACAATTCGTCCGGCATTACAAGTGATTGGCGTAAAAGAGAAGTTTAATCACATTGCCGGCATGTATATTTTAATGTCGAAACGCGGCTCATTATTTTTGGCTGACACCACGGTAAATATGAATCCTACGGCACAAACATTGGCTGATACAACCGTATTAACCGCCGCCGAGATTCTGAAATTTAATATTGAACCACGCATTGCCATGTTGTCGTATTCTAACTTTGGAGCTTACAAAGGAAAAGGTAGCCCGGTTCGTGTAAAAGAAGCTGTTGAAATACTTCATAAAAACCATCCGGGATTATTGGTTGATGGTGAAATGCAAGCCAACTATGCACTGAATGGGAAATTGCGTTATTCGAGATACCCATTTAACAAACTGGGTGATTTAGATGCCAACACACTAATTTTTCCAAATCTCAGTTCTGGAAATATAACCTATAAAGTTTTACAGGCTTTGGGACCATCGGAAGCCATTGGACCAATTTTAATGGGAATGAAAAAACCGGTACATATTCTACAACGCGATAGCACGGTTCGTGAAATAATAAATATGACGGCTATTGCAGTAATCGACGCACAAAAAAATTCCATCGAAGACTAATTCAAACAAAAATGCCATCTTTTTCAAACAAATTCGAAAAAGATGGCATTTTTAAATTATTCTAATTAATTAGAAACCTACGCCAATACCTATACTAAAATAAGGCTCCCAGTCTTTATAAGGTGAATCTTCGTGATTAAGAACATCAAATAACACCTGTGCATTTAACCATACATTCTTTGAAATAGGTTGACTATAACCTCCTCCCAAATAGAACACAGGCACCCACTTGCGTTCACTATCATCAATATCATAGAATAATTTATAACTCATCATCGAGAATTCAGCGTGGGTATAAAGTCGGGGAGTTACCCGAAAACGATTAAAAATACTAAAACCATAATTCGAACCATTTTGCTCCACATTATAACGTTTATCACTAATGTATTCGTACGAGAACTGACCACCAATAGAAAGTTTTGGCGTTAACTTGTAACCAACAAGTGGTTGAGCTCCAATTACACTGTAGTTCTTGCTAAAGTTCATTGTAACAAATCCACCATAATAAATTTTACTTTTATCAAGCCTTGGCTTGACAACCTTATTTTCCTCAGGTTGAGCTACTTGAGTAGAATCGGTAACCTGAGCCATTCCAGCTGTTGAAATAAGCAATATCAATGCTAATAGAGAAATGTATTTCATAGTCAAAAATTTAGTTTTCTTAATAAAAGAAAAGATAAGTAAAATTGTTCACACACCAATACTGTTAAATAGAATTTATAGGCTCCAACCGTTTTGATATTTATGTTTTATCCACTCTTCGCACATTTCCTGAGCATTCCATTCTATTTGTTTTTTCGATCTACTATCCACCTTTCGTGTAACCACATCCGAAGTATAAGGCAATAACTTGGTTGTTCGTAGTTTTTCGTCAGGTAAGATATTTGTCACCTTCAGATTTTCGCTGTCCCAAAGCAATGTTTTTTTAAGCGATTGCATACGAACTGCCAAATTTCCCATAACAACCATTTCGTTAAATGGTCCTGAATATTCAAAACTTGACGACGGCTTTCCTCCATTTTTGCAACAATTAACAAAATGCATTTCATGCCTACCTCCACCATTCGGGTCATCGGGAACTCTTTCAACCTTCACTTTTAGTTCCGGCGTAATTTCAGCACCATTTTTATAAACTTTCCACTTTGCTCCGTAAGCCTCGGCAATAAGTGTTGCCTTTGAGCCAACAAACATAAAACCGCCGCCAGGGTTCATCGGAGCATCAAGCGGCAAATCGAAAGGACGTGCAGGCATAAAACCTCCATCGTACCAGTTTAACTCCAGTTCGGGCAAAGCACAAAAAGGTAGGTTCTGGCGAGCAGAAAAAAAGTAAGTTACTTTTGCTGCAACCGGAGCACTTTCGGTATTCACCAATGACGAACTTGCCTGAAAGGCTTTGGGCGCACCCAGTTTTAGTGCAAAGTTTGGAACATCGAGTAAATGGCAGCCCATGTCGCCAAGGGCTCCGGTTCCAAAATCCCACCAACCTCTCCAAATCCAAGGATGATATTCTGGATTGTAAGCACGTTTTTTAGCTGGTCCAATAAACAAATCCCAATCTAATGTTTTCGGTATTTCCACTTCTTTTAAAGGCTGTGGCATTCCTTGTCGCCAAATGGGTCGGTTCGTCCAAACATGAGCATTCTTAATATCTCCCAGACATCCACTTTGCACCACTTCTGCCACTTCGTAAACTGAATCGCTGGAATGACCTTCATTACCCATTTGCGTAACTACTCCAGTTTCCTTGGCAAGTTTTGTTAAATATCTCGATTCCCAAACGGAATGAGTTAAAGGTTTCTGCAGGTAAACATGTTTTCCAAGTTCCATGGCAGCGGCGGCTGGTAATGCATGCGTGTGGTCGGGTGTAGCAATTACTACTGCATCAATATCCTTTTGCTGGTCTAGCATATCCCTATAATCTTTCCACTTTTTGGCTTTTGGATAGCTTCTGAAAACAGGCTTGGCGTAATCCCAGTCGACATCGCACAAGGCAACCATATTCTGCCCCGGCATGTTTTTCAGGTTTACTTTCCCTTTGCCACCAATTCCAATTCCGGCAATATTTAATTTATCGCTTGGTGCAATATGCCCCATCCCCGAAACGACATGGGCAGGAACAATTGAAAATCCAGCCATTGAGACTGCTGTTGTTCCTATAAAACTTCGTCGGTTTAGTTTGTTGTTCATAATTATAGATTTTAGTTGATATTTGTTTAAAGTATTCGGAAAAATAACAAGCCTGATAAATTTACCGAATTAAAAGGAGTTGTGAAAGAATAAAATTATTTTTGAAGCATGAACATTGACAAATATCCATCGCGATTATTGGAGAACGCGGTTAACGAATTTTCGAAACTTCCGGGCATTGGACGTAAAAGTGCACTGCGTTTGGTACTACATTTATTGCGTCAGGAAACTGAGGAAGTAAATGCTTTTGGCAATAGCCTTATTCAACTGCGCAGCGAAATAAAACACTGTAAAGTTTGCCACAATATTTCCGATACCGAAATCTGCCAAATATGTTC
>JAUVDE010000070.1 GCA_030595485.1 Draconibacterium sp. | reverse complement strand
ATTCGTTGTCTGCCTTTAGACTTCGAAGTAGAAGAAGGTGTTTGTATCCGTACAGGCAAACCTTCAACACGCCGTGTTTTGTTTGCATTAGCATACTAGATTTGCGTCATGCTGAATATATTTCAGCATCTAAATTAGATTTCGAAACGAGTTCGGAATGACCTTAACAAACATAAAATATTGAATTAAGCAGCTCAAATGGGCTGCTTTCTTTTTTTATAAAAGTTGGATTGTGTACTTTTAAAATTCAATTTGTTTGAATTATGACAGAGAAAGAAATTCGGGCATCGTTTTTGGAAGCTTTGGTTATTAAGTCTTCAGTTAAGCAGAAGGTGTATTCCAATACCCAACAGACGTTTACGATTTTAAAAAAAGTATTAAATCAGCTTGAGAAGGAGTATCAAAAAGCGATTAAAGATAAGGTTGCTGATGCAGTTATGCCTTACTCTAAAGAACGTGGACCTTTTGAGGCTGAATTTAAAATAGGGGGCGATTTGCTGATTTTTAGTATGCATTCTAATGTATTCGAATTTGACGACAAACATCCGATTTGGAATACTAAATATTTGAAGGAAGACCCATTACGTTCGTATTGTGGAACCATTAATATTTATAATTTCCTGGCTGATTCGTTTAAATACAATCGCAAAAATGATTTAGGATATTTGGTGGCCCGTATTTTTGTGAACAAAGACAATCATTTCTTTGTAGAAGGAAAGAATCAAACGGATGAGAATGTAAAAGACTTTGCTGTTGACACTATTTCACCTGGGATTATTCGTCAAATAATTGAAACTGCGATACAATTTAGTATCGAATTCGATTTGCTAGTACCTTTGTATGACCAGGTAAAAGTGGCCACAGTTGACCAGATGCGGAAAAAAATAAGTCACTCGAAAATGACAACCGGTAAACGTTTAGGCTTTACTTTTAGTTCCGACGATGTTTAAAGAAAGTAGTTAGTCATTAGTATTGAGTAATTAGAAGTTAGTAGTGAGAAGGATAAAAATTCCAAAGGATTTAAATAATAATAGCCCAGGGTTTTAACCCGGGAATTATAAAGATATAAATGTAAAAGGTGCAACTGTCGGTTTTGTTTGAAAAACAGGCGAGACATGCACCGCACAAAGAAGAATAACAGAAGAGCCACGGCTCACAAAACAATTTTAAAAGATGGAAAAAGTAGTAGAAAGATTTATCAGATACGCAAAAGAATATACCACCTCCGACCCAAAAAGTAAAACCTATCCCAGTACCGACCGGCAACTAGTTTTTATGCGAAAGCTGGTGGAAGAACTTAAGGAAATTGGTTTAAGTGAGGTTGACATGGACAAGTTTGCATATGTAACTGCTACCATTCCGGCTAAAGGAGTTGAAAATAGCCCCGTGGTAGGATTTGTTGCTCATGTGGATACCAGCCCGGATTTTTCGGGTGAAAATGTAAAACCGCAAATTCATAAGAATTACGATGGTACACCAGTACAACTGAAAAACGGTGTTACTATAAATCCAAAAGAATTTCCTGAAATATTAAATTATATTGGACAAGATATTATTACTGCTGACGGTACTACACTATTGGGTGCCGACGATAAAGCCGGATTGGCAGAAATTGTAACAGCGGCCGAACAAATTTTGAAATCAACAGATATTCAACATGGCAAAATTCGCCTTGGATTTACGCCTGACGAAGAGGTGGGGCACGGAACCGACCATTTTGATGTAAAGAAATTTGGCGCTGATTTTGCCTACACATTAGATGGTGGAGAAATAGGGGAGTTAGAGTTTGAAAACTTTAATGCGGCAGGTGCAACCATTAAAATAAATGGACGCAGTGTACATCCTGGTCATTCGAAAAATAAAATGATTAATGCTTTGCTGGTTGCGCATAAACTAATTGCCATGTTGCCGGCAACCCAACGCCCGGAGTATACTGAAAAGTATGAAGGTTTTTATCATTTACTTTCATTAAACGGAAATGTGGAGTCCGCAGAATTGTACTACTTAATTCGCGACCATAGTTTTGAGAAATTTGAGGAGAAGAAAAAGTTTATACAGGAAGTGGTACAGCTGGTGAATCTTGAATATGGCAAAGAGATTGTTTCGCTGGATCTGGCAGATCAATATTTTAATATGCGTGAAAAAGTTGAACCAGTAATGCACATTGTTGATTTGGCAAAGCAAGCTATGATAGATGCAGGTGTTGAACCTAAAATTAAGGCGATTCGCGGCGGAACCGATGGTGCACGTTTGTCGTACGATGGTTTGCCTTGCCCAAATGTATTTGCAGGTGGTCATAATTTTCATGGGCCATTCGAATTTGTACCCATTCCGAGCATGTTAAAATCGGTTGAAGTAATTACAAATATTGTACAGGCGGTTGGAAAGCTAAAAGCTTAAGTTAATAAGTGAGATGCTGAACTCGTTTTGGAATCTTATCAAAGTTGAGAAAAGATCCTGAAATAAATTCAGGATATTGAATCGATATAAAGCACGCTATTATGCTCAATCAATTTTTATATAATGTAAAGGAGAAGCAGCTTTTTGACGTAAATCAGAAAGTTCTACTGGCTGTTAGTGGTGGCATCGACAGTATGGTGCTTTTACATTTATTCGAAAAATCGGGTTTTGAATATGGAATTGCCCACTGTAATTTTAAGCTGCGTGGCGAAGAGTCGGATGGCGACGAGCGTTTTGTGCGCGAGCAGGTTCACATGCATGGAATTCCTTCTTTTTTCAAAAGCTTTGAAACAGAAGAGTATGCAAAACTAGAAGGTATTTCCATTGAAATGGCGGCTCGTGAGTTGCGCTACGAATACTTCGAAAAAATTAGAATTGAGCATGGATACGATTATATTGTAACTGCGCATCATCAGGACGATTTAATCGAAACCTTTTTTCTGAATCTTTCCCGGAAAACCGGAATTAAAGGAATGACAGGCATAAAAGAAAAAGCGGGGCATTTAATTCGTCCGCTACTTTTTACCTCACGAAGCATGATAGAAAGATATGCCGCTAAAAATTATATCGAATACCGGGAGGATTCCAGTAACAACGAAATCGTTTTTCAGCGTAATTTTCTTCGGCATAAAATCCTGCCATTATTTTCTGAACTTAATCCTTCGTTTAAAAAGAACTTATTGGCTAGTGTGGAAAACCTGAAAGATGCCGAGCATGTTTATTCGGCGGCGCTGCATGCAGAAATAGCCGACATGATTTCAAAAAAGGACGACGAACTTTTAATCAACATTGCAAAACTGCAAAACTCAGTATTTTCGAAAGTAGTTTTACTTGAGATTTTATCGGAGTATAGTTTTAAACCTAACGTTGTTGATGAGATACTTCAGAGCCTGGAAACCGAATCGGGGAAACAGTTTTACTCAAAAACGCACCGACTGCTAAAAGATCGCGAACACCTTTTTGTGTCGGAAAAGAAGGAGAAAGAGGAGAACATTTATTATATCGAAGAAGATGATATGGAGTTATTTTCTCCCATGGACATCACCATTGAAAAGATGGCGACGGAAGATTTTGAGATGATTAGAAACCGGAATGTAGCCTGTATTGATTTGGATTCAATTCAATTTCCTTTACTTATCCGAAAATGGAAACAAGGCGATTATTTTCAGCCCTTAGGAATGACCGGTTTTAAAAAATTAAGTGATTTTTTTATCGACCAGAAAATACCAATTCACGAAAAAGAAAATACATGGCTACTGTGCAGTGGCAAAAAAATCGTCTGGGTAATGGGGCATCGCATCGATAATCGTTTTAAAATTACATCGCAGTCGAAACAGGTACTAAAAATCGAAAAAATCTAAACCTATAAATAGTTGATAATGAAAAACCTAATTATCGTTATTCTGTGTCTTTTAACATTAAGTATAAGTTCACAAAGTTTTGCAAATGTTCAGTCGGAAAAAGAATGTACTTGCAACAAAGATTCAATGTAGGTTGTAATGCGTTTCGAGTTAAAAGTAAAACCCGAAAAAGTGACATTTCTAAAACTGGATATGCAACAAAAAGTTGGACGATAAGATAAGCTATGCAGCCAATTTTTGATTGAAATGTTACAAACCACCGTCTTAGACGGTGGTCATTCACTTATTCTAATTGCTGAATCTTCCATTCTTCAAATCTAATAAATTCAAGCTTATTTGTGATGCTTATTTTTATGTCAATTTCAGAATTTAATAAAGGACTAAGGTTCTTTATTTTAATGAATGGTAACTGAAGAACATTTTAAATCGAACTCAGGTTATTAAACAGAACAGACAAGAATGGTACATCGCAAAAACTTATTATATTTGTTATCCTAAATACCTATATCAACAACATCTAATTAGTTAAAAATGGAAAGAAGAAAATTTATCCGAAACCTTTCGTTAAGTGCTGCCGGAAGTATGATGATTCCGACAATTGTTAAAGCCTCGGCTTTAGGGAAAAATGGTGCCGTTGCAGCTAGCGACCGAATTGTAATGGGCGGAATTGGTTTGGGAAGTATGGGAACCGGTGATATGAATAATTTCCTGAAGAATCCTGGCGTGCAATACGTTGCCGTTTGCGATGTAGATACAACGCATAACAAAAAAGCATTGGATTTGATTGAGGCAAAATATGGAAATTCAGATGCGAACGCCTATGGCGATTATCGCGAGTTTTTGGAAAAAGAGAAATTAGATGCCGTCCATATTGCCGTACCCGACCATTGGCATGCATTGCCTTCGATTGCAGCCGCGAATAAAGGTTTAGATATTTATGGGCAGAAACCATTGGCACGTACGGTAAAAGAAGGTCGTGCGATTGTTACTGCTGCCGAGAAAAACAAGATTATTTGGCAAACAGGTAGCCAGCAGCGTTCGGGCGGGCAATTCCACCGAGCATGCGAACTTGTTCGTAATGGTAAAATTGGAACTATTAAGCGCGTTGAGGTTGGTTTACCCGACGGTGGTCATAAAGCAGGTAATCCTGCGACTGTTGCAGTCCCTGAAGAATTAGATTGGGACATGTGGTTAGGGCCTGCACCTAAAGTTCCTTACCGCGGAATTTCACATTGGAATTGGCGTTGGCAAATGGCTTACTCGGGCGGTCAATTAACCGATTGGGCTGGGCATCATATTGATATTGCACAGTGGGGATTGGGTATGGAACGTTCCGGGCCAATTTCGGTTGAAGGAGAAGGTGTAATACGTGAAAATGACATGTATGATGTGCCAATGGAATACGATATTGAATACGAATATGCCAATGGAATTGAAATGCGGGTGGCCAACAGCCGTAAGTATTTTAAACGAAAAGGTAAAGGTTGGGACGGACGTAAAAAAGATAATAAATTTGGAATGGGTGCAGTTTGGTATGGCGAAGAAGGATGGATTCAGGTGAATCGTTCAGGCTTGTTTGCATCGGACCCAAAGATACTTGATGAAAAAATTGGCGATGGCGACATTCGTTTGTATCGTAGCCGAAATCATCATCAGAATTTTATCGAATGTATAACGTCGAGAAAAGAAACCGTTGCACCTGCTGAAATTGGACACCGTTCGATTAGTGTTGCGCTGATTGGAGAAATTGCAATGGCAACCGGTAAGAAACTGAAGTGGGATCCGAAAACTGAACGTTTTTCAAATAGTGACGAAGCCAATAAAATGTTGCTTCGCGATTACCGCAGCCCTTGGCAATTTACAGGTTAATAAGAACTAAATTTTAGATGAGATAGAGGAAGCAACAAATTTGATGTTTCCTCTATTTTTTTGCTAAATAAATTCATCAAATTAATTTTCTTACCCGGCTCAAAGTTTCAGGCGACATGCCTAAATAAGAGGCAATATAATGTAAGGGTATGGTTTGTATAATTTCAGGGAATTCATGCATTAGAATTTCGTAGCGCTCTTGTGCAGTTTGCGATTGCATGGCAATTAATCGCTGTTCCATTTTTATGTAATAGGTTTCAACCAGCACACGTCCAACCTGTTGCCATTTCCAGTCTTCTTTATATAATTGAAGCAAATCTTTTTTCGGAATAATAAGTAGTTCCGACGGCTCAATTGCTTGAATGTTTTCTATGGCAGGTTTCATTTGTAAAAAGCTTATTAAAGCAACTGCAACTGTTCCCGGATTCATAAAAAAGGTGGTTGTATCTTTTCCTTTAACGTCGTAAAACGAGCGCAATAAACCTTTATTGACAAAAGCAATGCGATCGGAAATTAATCCGGCCTTACTGAAGTATTCGCCTTTGGCAAGGCTTTCAGGTTTAAATAAACTACTTACGCTGTCCAGTTCATCTTCCTCAAATGGCGCCAGTGTTTTAAAAAGATGCTTTAATGCTTCATTCATATTTTTATATTGAAGCACTAAAAGTAAGCAGATTATTTAATTTGAGAAAGGAACTTTGATTTCCAGTTTTTCTAAAGTTGATTTTTTAGGAATACCATTTTCATCGTAGCCTTTAATTTTGTAGTAGGTTTTAATCATTTTTTCTAGCGGAACGACGTATTTTTTCTTGTCGTTTAAACGTCCTTCGTTTAGTAGCCTGCCGGGTAAAGTGTCTGCTTTTTTATCGACACCTTCCATGGTATTTAAATGCCTTTCTAAAGTGTGTATTCTTTTCCCGGTTTCTAACATTTCTTTTTGCGAAAGTTTAATTCCGGTAATGGCTTCGAAAGATTTACTGTAAACCGAAATGTCCATTAACATTAAAGCAACCTTAGGCAAATACTGCATGGTTAATTTAAGCAAAAATTTGGGTGTGTTTTTTACCGCAAATGGTTCGAGCATATAGGCAAATGAAGTAAACTGGCACGCATGCATCGAATTTACAGCAGCGTACATATTCTCAAAATAATCGGTATAAACAGCTTTGGAAATTGTGGTGTGTGGTTGTAGGTAATGTAAGAGTCCTTCCATGCTAAATACCGGTGCCGAAAGATGGCAACCTCCACGATTTGCTACTGCATACGAAAGTCCTTGTCCCCAAGCTCCGCGTGGATCGTAAGCTGCAAGTTCCATTCCTTTTACGTGCATGGCAAATTCGTTACCCCCAAATTTTTCTGCTAATTTCCGAGTACCATTTGCTAAATCGTCACCAACTCCTTTACGGTTGGCAATGTCATAAATTGTCTGCTCAATATTATCTCCTTTACCAAATTTTAAGTCCGATTTTAGCATGCCTTTTTCTGAGGCTTCCATGGCCCAAGCAAGAACTCCACCCGCAGAAATAGTGTCGATTCCAACTTTTCCGCAAACGTCATTCCATTTGGCAATTAGCTCTGGATCAAATATTTCCAGATTTGGGCCCAACAAACCTGTTGATTCATATTCTGGAATTTGCATCATTTCGCCGCTGAATTCCCCCGCATGTCCACATAATATGGTGCAAGGTTTACAAGTAGAGAATTTTTTGGTGAATTTCTCGGCATATAATTCCCCTGAAACCTTATGAGCTTCCGAATGCGAGCCTTCCGTAAAATTTCTTACAGGAAGAATTCCACTGTCGTTACACTGCAGAACGTGTGTATTTGTTCCATACTTTCTGTAGTTAACAGAAGTTACTTGGTTTTGGTTAATGTATTTTGTTCCGCGTTTTTTTGCTTTATCAAGCGATGGTTTATCTACCGGGTTAATTTTTATTTTTTTCCCGTGCGCAACAATTGCCTTCACATTTTTCGAGCCCATTACGGCTCCAATTCCCCCACGTCCTAAAAATCGGTGACCAGAAACGGCGCAAGCATATAATACTTTATTTTCACCAGCCGGGCCAATTACCAATGCACCGGCAGCTTTCGGAAGTTCTAAAGCTGCCTGTGTTTCAAATGTATCTTTTCCCCACAATGTTTCTGCATCGTTAATTACCGCTTCATCCTTTATTTCTATAACACAGGGTTTTTCTGCTTTCCCTAACAGAATCAAACCATCGTAACCGGCTGTTTTTAGTGCCATTCCGAAAGGACCACCACACGACGAGCTAACAATAATTTCGGTTAAAGGTGATTTTGTTACGGCATTAAAACGCGCAGAACATGGCACACCACTGTTCATGTAAATGCCAGTGTTTATAATCAATACATTCTCAGGGCTTAAAGCATCTGTACGTGGCTTTAATCTTTCGGAAAGTAATTTTAATCCAAGACCTTTTCCTCCGAGATACATTTTTCTGTCTTCGTTGGAAATTTCGATTACCTTATTCTCTCCAGTCGAAAGGTTTATCTCTAGTATCTTATTATTTGTTCCAGTTACGGTTTCCATATTTTTAATACAAAGTTACAAGTTGCAAGTTACAGGTTTGACTCCGGTTCGTAGTTATTTTATTTCAAGTATCGAGCATCAAGTACTAATTCTTCCTGTCAATCTCCATCAATCTCTCCTCAATCAAATCAATCTCTCCTCAATCTCCTTCAATCAATTTCCATCAATCTTTTTCTTTCAATCTCTCTTCAATCTTCCTAGGCAATCAAACTCTGAATTGTCATCATAAAGTCGTTCAGATTATTTGCATACTCCGGCGAACCTTCAATGCTTACATATTTTTTATCAACGGCTTCAACAAAAGGTGCATCTTTTAGCAACACTTTTAATGCTCCGTCAACATCGCTGAATTTCATATGTACAAAAGGTCGCTTGCGATTATATAAACCTCGTCCGGCTTTTGTTTTGCCAGCTTTTATGCGCAAATACACAGCAATGTCGGTGTCGTTTACCGAAAGCTGATAAATACGGTCGGGCTGTTTGGCAGTCCATGAATTCATCTCTTTGTGCCCGGTTTTGTTCAGCTTGCTCAGCGCTGTGCTTACCATGTAAAGTGCTAGTTTTACCTTCAAATACCTGTTTAGTTCATCTTTCGGACGAACATCGGGCATCATTAACTTCAACTTTAAAAGCGTAGTAATAAAGCTGGCAAGCAATTTGAAATTGGTAAATCCTTTTATTGCCGGAAGTGCAATTCCACCTTTCAAAAAGGTATTCATTTTAGCAACTGTTCCGAAGGTGAAAATCAAATCACCCTCTTCAACCGGCTCTGGTTCTACCACCAAATTGCCATCGTTAAAAATAAGGTTGGCTCCAACAAAACCGCCTTCGTGTTTTGCTCTGAAAACCACATTGGCATTTACATCCTTGAACTTCTCGGCAGTTTTAGGGTCGTCTTTCAACAAAACCTTTAATACCGGAAAGACAGCTTTTATATTGAGTTCGGCAACTAATAAATTTTTATTTTCTATCATAATAATTTATACTTCGTCGTCCCAGTTATCATCTTCCTCAAAATCTTTACCCATAATCTCGCGCACCTTTTCAATAATACCATCAGCATCCATTTTGTAGTGCGAGTATAAATCTTCCGGATAACCAATTTCAGCAAATTCGTCTTGCAAACCTACTTTTGTAAAAGCACAACCTTTACCGCTTTCAGCAATAACATCGGCAACAGCAGTTCCCAAACCACCAATAACAGTGTGTTCTTCAACCGTAAGAATTCGGCGGGTTTCCGTCACCGCTTTCATAATTGCCTCTTTATCGATTGGTTTAACTGTATGAATATTAATTACCCGTACACTTAAATCGTCATTCTTTTTTAGGAAATCGGCAGCTTCAGCAGCTTGCAGAACGGTAATTCCCATACAAATTACGGTAATGTCTGTTCCTTCGCGAACTTCTACAGCTTTACCAATTTCAAAACCATAGTCCTCGTCTTTGTAGAAAGTAGGCTCAAATCCACGTCCGATGCGGATATAAACCGGACCATCCACTTTCATTGCAGCTTTTACCGCATTTGCGGTTTCAATTCCATCGGCAGGAACAATTACAGTCATGTTTGCAAACGAGCGCATAATTGCCACATCTTCGGTTGCGTGGTGTGTTGTTCCGGCTGAGGCAAAAGCCACTCCACCGTGGGTTGCAATAATTTTAACGTTCAGGTTTTGGTAGCAAATATCGGTACGTACTTGCTCGGCAGCTCGCATTGATGCAAACGCAGCCATTGTAGAAACCACAGGAATTAAACCTGTTTTTGCCATTCCGGCAGCCATTCCAAAAAGGTTTTGTTCGGCAATACCAACATTTACAAAACGTTCAGGAAATTTCTCCTGAAACAGTCCGATTTTAGTTGATTTTGCAAGGTCGGCAGTAAGTGCTACAATTTCAGGATATACATCACCTAAATCGCATAGTGTTTGTCCATATATTTCAGCCTGTGTAAGTTTATTTGCATCGTAAACATTCCAGGTTGTTCCGGTTACTTCTTTACTCATTTTGTTGTGTTTTTAGATTCTGTTTATTTTTTTTTTTAGAATAGTTATGATGTATTTTTTGTTTAGACAAGGCGATTTTGACGAGAATAGCATTCGCTATTTAAGGAAAAATCAACGCAGTATAAACGGAAAAGACGCATAACTAAATGAATGGATAAAGTTTAATCAGAATCTTATATTCCTAAATCGCTGTACATTTTGTCAATTGAAGCATGTGCCTGGTCGCCCAAAGCCGAATCGATGGCTCCGTAGTGCCACTTGGTTTGGTCTTCCATAAAATCAACACCTTTACCTTTAACCGTTTTGGCAATTACCACAACCGGCTTTCCTTTGGTTTTATGTGCTGTTTCAATGGCTTGTGCAATTTCATTCAGGTTGTGCCCGTCAATAACCAATACTTCCCAACCAAAAGCTTTCCATTTGTCTGTTAGTGGTTCAACGCTCATAACTTCCTCAACCGGACCGTCAATCATGTGCATGTTGCGGTCAACAAACACCAAAATGTTATCTACTTTATGGTGAGCGGCAGCCATGGCAGCTTCCCAGTTCGAACCTTCGTTTAATTCGCCGTCGCCAACAATTACGTAAGTATAAAAATCCTTTTTCTGAATTCTTGCGCCCATAGCCATTCCAACTCCCATTGGCATTCCGTGGCCCAGCGAACCTGTTGATGCATCGCAGCCGGCAATTTTATTTCCATCGGGGTGCATTCCGAATGGCGATTTGAATTTATTGAAATCGTTTAGCAATTCTTTGTCGAAAAATCCACGTTCAGCCAAAACAGGAATATAACCAATGGCACTGTGACCTTTACTTAAAATAAAGCGGTCGCGATCGGGATTATCCGGATTTGCCGGGTCGATGTTCATGAATTTAAAGTAGAGCGTAACCATCATATCTAATGCGCTCATTCCTCCTCCTACGTGGGCTCCTCCGGCTTTCATCGTAGTATCGATGATAGAGTGGCGTATTGTGCGGGCTGTTTTCAGCAGTTTATGGTATTCTTCTTTTTGTACCATTCTTTCGAATTTATTATTGATTAATTATTATTTTAAAGCCTTAAACGCTTCATCAGCGATTTTTAATGTTTCAGCAATATCTTCGTCGGTGTGTGCTGCTGAAACAAACCAGT
>JAUVDE010000398.1 GCA_030595485.1 Draconibacterium sp. | reverse complement strand
ACTTTAATAAAAGACGCAACAATTATTAATGAAGGACTAAAGTTTAAAGGAAGTGTTTTAATTGATGACGAAAAGATTGAAAAGATATTCCCACAGGCATTCCCTGAAGATTTTGATTTAACAGCAACAGAAGTGATTGATGCTACTGGTTTGCTTTTAGTACCTGGCGTGATTGACGATCAAGTTCACTTTCGCGAGCCGGGCTTAACACACAAAGGAGATTTTTATACCGAAAGCCGAGCTGCTGTTGCTGGTGGGATTACCACTTATATGGAAATGCCCAATTCGATTCCACAAACGACAACCCAAGAAGCACTACAAGCAAAATACGACCGCGCTGCTGAAGTTTCGGCAGCCAACTACTCATTTTATATGGGTGCCACCAATAATAATCTGGATGAAGTTTTAAAAACCGACCCAACAAAAGTTTGTGGCATTAAAGTTTTTATGGGCTCATCAACCGGAAATATGTTAGTTGATGACGAACAAACGCTTTCCGAAATTTTCAAGAATGCTCCCACATTGGTAGCCACCCATTGTGAAGATGAAGGAATAATTCAAGCAAATACAGAAATAGCCCGCGCTCGTTATGGTGAGAATGTACCAATTTCGCGTCACTGCCACATTCGAAGTGACGAAGCTTGCTTTAAATCGTCGTCGAAAGCGGTAGAGTTGGCATCAAAATTCGATACTCGTTTGCATGTGCTACACCTTACTTCAGCAAAAGAAATGGAACTATTCTCAGCAGGTAAAGTTGCTGACAAAAAGATTACGGCTGAGGTTTGCGTGCATCACCTTTGGTTTGACGAACGCGATTACATTGACTACGGAACAAGAATAAAATGGAATCCATCGGTAAAATGTGCTTCAGATAAAGAAGCACTTTGGGAAGCCTTGTTGTCGGATAAGATTGATGTAATTGCAACCGACCATGCTCCTCATACTCTGGAAGAAAAAAATAACTCCTATTTTAAGGCTCCGTCTGGTGGACCTTTGGTGCAACACTCCTTAGTTGCAATGCTCGAAATGAGTAAAAAAGGTTTTATTTCTACTGAAAAGGTCATTCAGAAAATGTGCCACGCACCAGCCGATTTATACCGAGTTAACAAACGTGGCTATATTCGTGAAGGCTATTTTGCCGATTTAGTATTGGTGAATCCCAATAAAAGCTGGATGGTTGCTCCCGAGAATATTCTTTATAAATGTGGCTGGGCTCCATTCGAAAGAACACTATTCTCGAATAAGGTAATTTCAACCTTTGTAAATGGTAAAGCCGTTTATAATAATGAAGAGCTTGTGGATGGACTAATTGGAAGCAGAGCGACCTTTAACGTTTAGACTGTTACTTTTAAACATACCCTTGTTCCGGACGCTAAGCCCGCTGCATCTTTCAAATCGATTATTTGCTGAGTAATTTTGTGCTTACTGTTGATGTTATTTATTTCGATAATTTCCTTAATCGCTTTGAGTCCAATTCCCTGACCTTGTGTTTTTAGTTTTTTCGATTTACTGCGCCCTACTCCATTATCTTCCACTTCAATTAAAACAGAGTCGACTTCGTATTTCACAATTACCTTTAGCATTCCTCTTTTGTTTGATGGACGGATTCCATGCTTCAAGGCATTTTCCACATGAATTTGAATCAGAAGCTTCGGGATTTTTACAGCATTGACATTTCTAGGTTTTACAATGCTGTAATCCAAAAGTTCTTTGAATCGGAATTTTTGAATGGAAAGATAATCTTCAATAAAATTCAGCTCTTTTTGCAAAGTGGTATAAATATCGCCTGAGCCTTCCATATTTTGACGAACCAATTTTGAAAAACGAACCATTAAATTGTAGGCATTTTCACTTTTCCCCTGCCTGATTACCGAAGCAACTGTATTAAATGTATTAAAAATAAAATGTGGGTCGAGCTGATTATTCAACGATTGCAATTGCAACTCTCGAACCTTATTTTGCAGCTCATACTTTTCTTTCAAACGAGCTTCCTGTGTTTTTCGAATGATAAATGCCAGAAATACAACTAAAAGATAAACGCCAGCATAAACCGGGAACTGAAGATGGCGATATGTATTTTTTCTGAGCTTAAAAATATAAGAATAGTCTTCATCCTGAGAAAAAAACAGGTTCTTTTCTATTTTGCAATTTAAATCATGTGGAGCTATAAGTTGATTGCCAATTTTAATGTGCTCCAAAAACTGATCGGTATAAATAAAATGATCACCCGTCTTAAAATTACTGCAAAAATAATCTTTAACACCATCTTCATTTATGTCGTATTCACCCGCTATAATAAGGTCATTTCCATCAATACCTAAATCTTCAATACCCAATATTTCCAGTTCCTGACTAATTTTATGAATCTTTCCTTTCTCAGTAAACACAAAAATATTTCCATCATTGGTTTTTGAGACATTAGTAATATTGGCCCTTTTCACAACCGCTATTTCCAACGAGTCAATAATATCGCCTCGCTTATTCAATTTATACAGTACGCTTTGCGGTTTTCTACTTAAGGGAGTATTTGAAAGGCAAAATAAATGTGTTTTATCGTTCTTGGTGAAAGCGACGGTATTTGTTTCTCCCGATTTAAATTTGAGAGGAGAAAACTTAAATTTCAGGTTACGGTCAATTATTTTCAAATATGGATTGCCTGTATTTAATGAAACCCAATCGCACGAATTGGAAATAGCATTTGCTCCATCGGCAATAATCTCTTGAAATCCATCATTATCAAGATCAATAAACTGTAAATTTCGAAACTGGTCACCAATAGTTTCGGTACTTTTAATTTTCTGCTCCTGAGAATCGAAAACCATAATCGCTGAACGTACAGAACTCATTGCATGGCTTACTACTGAAAAAACAAATTCATCAGAACCATCGTTATCTAAATCGATGAAGTCCCCTGATAGAATACTCGTCCAACGAGAATTCGTTTTGTCCGGAAATTCAACAAAATATTTTTGATTATTTGGATGAAGTTTAAACTCATCCACTCCTAGCTCACTTATATTTAAAAACAAACTATCAGATGAATACGAAAACCCTATGATTTCTTTTCGTGAATTATTATTGGTGTCGCCAAAAAACAAACGTGGATAAAACCGGCCCGGATTTCCGTAGAATTTAATTACTGGTCTATCTATCGAATACTCAGCTACACTTTTCAGTTCTTTGGCTATTTCGAAATTTCCGGAAAGAACTCTTCGTTTTTTATTCTCATTAAACAAATCGTTGTAATAAACACGAACGTCTTTCATGTGGAAGTTAATTGCCTCCCGCGAAACTTCCTTTACCACATACTTCTCGAAAAGCGAAGGCATAAAAAATATAATTGGCGCAGCAATTAACACCGAAAGAAACCATATGGATGTTAGAAATTTCTTCACCTTTAATACTTATTCTTCCAACATCTTTTTAGGAAGTTC
>JAUVDE010000420.1 GCA_030595485.1 Draconibacterium sp. | reverse complement strand
CGGTGGTTGGACTGACATTTCGTACAGTCCGGGTGAAGTGGCTGAAAAAGAATGTATGGAAGAAGCAGGTTTGAAAGTAAAGGCTACTCGTTTATTGGCAATTATGGACAAACAAAAACAAGGAATGCCTCCGGCGTTTGAATACGTTTATAAAATTTATCTGCTTTGCGAGAAACTGGATGATAACATTTCAACCGGTTCGGAAACAAGTGATGTGCGTTGGTTCAACGAAAATGATTTGCCGGAATTATCGCAGCCAAGAAACACCGAAGCACAAATTGCGATGATGTACGAATATTATCGCGGTGAACGAATAGAACCTTATTTTGATTAGGGACTGCTTATTTAGCGTACAATTTGAAACACATTAGACACAATAAAGCACATTAGATTTTTTTCAGAACGTCATGCTGAATTTATTTCAGCATCTAAAAAATAGATTCCGAAACGAGTTTGGAATGACGATACCACGAAAACTCTTACTCCAATGTACAACGCATAATCACCGGATTTCCGGTAGCTGCAATGTGTAATTGAAGATTTTCAAAATCATTATGACGTTTGTTAGATATTTTGTGTCCTGCAATTTTGTAGGCGCTAATTGGCACATACAATTCATTATCGTCGTTCAGATACAAGGCTTTTATCCAAATACCACCATCAATATCGTTTACGCCACGTGCATAATAACGTGTTTCCCAAGTGTCCTTTTTAATAATTACCGTGGTTGAGCTGGAGCCCACCCAATAAGTCATAAAAATCATTTCGTCGTTTTCCAAATAGTTTTTCACCAATATGTGCTGCGTGTCGTAAATGTAACGCATGGTTTCTTTGGCATCGCGGTCGCCAACATTCTGCCAAACCTTGTTAAGCGTTAAATACTCCCCGCCATCCAACAAATATGTTGGCTGCAGCTTATTGTTCGAATAGGAATAGATTACATCGGAAAATGACGATATTAAGCGGTATTCGTTTTTGCCTACGGTTTGAAGATTCGTATAAATCAATTTCTCCAAACGTTCATCTAAACGATTAAACTTTTTTGCTTTTTTATTCTCTGTATATTCACTTAAAAACTCCTCCGAAGGACCTTCGTCAATCACATAAAAACTGCTTTTGCCAGCAAAATATCTACTCCCCGACATTTCTGCAGCCATCAATTTACCTTTGTATTTACCCAGTTTCGAAACCACATGAATTCCATCTTCAGCTAATACGGCATAATCTTTCTTGTACGGGATAATATCAAGCGGCTGGGCAATTTTACCTTTCTTATTATTTACCAGCTCGTTTATAAACTCACCATCTTCAGTAAAACGAATAAAACTAATTTCGCCTGCCTTTCGCTGCTTAATAATTAAATCATCACCAAATATTTTTATATCCTGAATCTCCCCAATCTCAATATTTGCTTCCGAAACTTTCAGCTCCAGATAATCCAGATCAGAAATAAAACTTGAAATAGGTAAAAAGTCTTTTGATTCTTTTAATTCAATCGTTCTAACGCCTTCATATTTGTCCTCCGTTGGCGAACAAGCAACTATAAAAAGCACTAAAATTATAATGAGATATTTACTCATATCTATAGTATTCGTTTTTAACTAAAAAGATAGTTGGTAAAGAAAGTCATTAAAACAAAAACCATGCCCGCAATTAGTAACAATTAACATATAAATGGTGATGAATTAAAAAGCAGAAAATATATTTGAAATAAATTTGAAAAGTGCACGCAAACTTCTATTATTGAATTAAAAAGCAACAGATTTTGAACTTGAACTTTCTAAATAACGATTTCACCCTACTCGACAAGAAAAGAGATAGGTACCTATTGGCACTTATCATTCTGGTTTTCACCATAGTATTTATAAATTTATTTAAACCGTGGAATATTGGTCGCTGGTATTCCGACTCGGGGATTATCAAATTCCTACGTTTATCAAGTTACGGCTTTGTGGTGTCAGCTGTTTTGCTTTTTACGCAATTCCCCTTGCGTCGGCTTTTTAAAGTTGAAACCTTTAAGGTAAAAACGTATATTCTTTGGCTTTTTGTCGAGGTAATCTTAATTTGTTTGCTGTACATGATTATGTACGGAAACCCAATTGGTAATTTTGTAAACGATTTGGTTTATGCTTTACGATACACGCTGCTCGGAATTTGGATTCCTTATTCGTTTGCCATTTTAATAATCTACTACAAAAATCAGCGCGAACAGATTGCAGTTCTTCAAACTAAAATTGCTCAACCTTCGGAAAAGAAATTGATAGGCTTTAAAGACGACAATGGGAAGATAAAGTTCTCGGTTTTAGCCAAAGATTTACTGTATATAGAGTCAACCGACAATTATGTCTCGGTTTTTTACATATTAGAAGAAAAAGTACAACGCGAGCTTCTGCGAAACACCATGAAGAATTTGGAAGAGACATTTAAGGAAAGTCCTGTAATCCGTTGTCACCGTTCGTTTATGGTTAACTCCGAAAACATTGAATTTGTAAAAAAAGCAGGTAAGAAACTAAACCTCAAAATCCGCCTCATGGATAAAATCATCCCTGTTTCGGAAAAATATTCACCCCTATTTTTGGACTTTTTATCCTAGGCAAGGAGCTTTCACCCCAAAATACGTGTCCCTACCCCATAAGTTTGGTAAAGCAAAAAAAGCGTGTAAAATTTGCTCTCAGAAATTAAAAACGTGGTTGTGATAAAACCAGAATTTCAAAAGAAATTAATCATTATTTAAAACTTTACAAGATGAAAAAATTATTAGTTTTTGCTTTTTTAGTAGCAATCGTAGCAGGTACAGTTAACGCATCAGTAGCAACAGGTAACAAAGACGTTGTTGGCGAATGGAAATACGAAGTTCCAACCGCACCTTACGGATACGAAGCGGGTACTTTGGTAATTACTGAAAAAGAAGGAAAATTAGCCGGTCAGGTGAAATTCGAAGATGGTTACAAAATTGATTTGAAAAATGTAACTTATGTTGACGGTGTATTTAAATGTGGTCTTTATGTAGATTACGAATACGTTAGCATTAAAGGAAAAATTACAGGAAAAGAATTATCAGGAGCAGTTGAATCACCAGAAGGTGAAATGAAAATTACTGCTAAAAAGGTGAAATAAATTCGGTATTACTCCTTATATGCAAAAGAGGCTGTTTCAATTGAAACAGCCTCTTTTTTGTTTTATTCCACTTTCTTGTTCTATTTCAGGAAAGAAAATCAGTATGAGTGAATTCGCC
>JAUVDE010000319.1 GCA_030595485.1 Draconibacterium sp. | reverse complement strand
AAATCCGAAATCTCGTTATTTCGAATGATCGTTTCGGCGGTTAATCCGCACCAAATTCCAACTGCTCCATAAAACTGCTTTCCACATTCTGTTACTACACAATTTTCAATGGTATTCCCCAATGCAACATCATTAGGCGTTTCCTGCCACCACGCTTTGCCATCAACCAAGCGGTCACGCCCCTCGCCTATCATTATTCCATTACCCGAAATATCGATAAATTCAGAATTTGTCACGCTACAGTTTTTACTTCCTGTTGAAAACCAAAGTCCCGATGTTCCCAAATTTTCGAAGGCACAATTATTGAATACTATATTTTCAGCCCAATCTGCTTTTACAGCCGCCGGAACTACTGTCCATCCATGTTTTGACGGGCGCGAATCAAAATGGCACGCTTGTACGCCACAATACCCCATGGCCGGAATCTGCCATGCACAATGCTGAAAAGTAATTCCTTCGAAATGAATATTCTTAACTAGCTTATCCTTTTTCCCTTCTATTTTTACTAATCCTTCCGAAATGGGAACTACAACTTTCCGCGATTCAGGAGATTGATTCTTTGGCAATTTCAAGTATATTTTTTGTTTTTCAGAATCGAAATACCATTCGTAATCCGCATCAAGAAATGCCAAATCGTTTTCAAGAAAATAGCGCGGATTCTTTTCCCAATGATCGAGATTAAAAAAATCAGGACTTTTTGCTCCAATTGAATCCACCGCTGTTAATCGTTTTTTCTTTGCATCAATTTCTTTTACACCAATTCTCGAAATCGACCAGTCGTGAAGTAATACCAACTCCACATTCTTTGTCTTTTCAGGAAGAGGAAATTCATTCTTTTCGAAAAAGAAATGGGTACGTCGGTCTTTACCTACTTTTTTAACCCGCAGGTAATCTGTATTCGGAAATCGGGCACGAATTGCACGTTTGCCGTTAACAAATAATTCGCGGGGAGCTTTATTCAGTTTAATTTCTGATTCCCAAAGGCCATCGCTATTTTTCGTCCAATCCTTAATCCACTTTCCGCCTGAAATCACTGGATGTGCTTCTGCTTCAGCTTTAATCGTTATTTTAGCATTCGAGTTTCCAAAATCAGTTGCATCAAAAACAATGGGCTTTGTAATTTCATAAAAACCATCGGCTAAATATATTCTACAATCCTCGTTTAAATTTTCGAGAACAGCTTTCTGTGCTCTTTCAATACTCTGGAATGGACTTTCTTTTGTTCCTAAGTTTCTATCGTTCCCAGCGGGAGATACATAATAATCAACGGCAATTGCCTGAAAATAAATGTTAAAGAAAAGCATGAAGAAAAATGTTATAGTTTTTAGCATAATTTTGGTAATTAGTAAGTTCTATTTTTAGTCTCGATTTAGTTTTCTAAAAGTATCTTAATTACCGTAAAACGAAAAATTCTTGTTTAAAAAGATCGAACAAATGCCCCTTACAAACGTTATCCTTTCGGTAAAAGACCGAAAGTTTTGAAATATATTTAGATGATTAAAGAACAGACAGAATTGACAGCCAATCAACAAATATCTACAAAAGAAGCACTTGAAGATTACTACATTGCTTATTTAAGTCGACAACTAAGTGTATTAGGGCGCCGTGAGGTACATAACGGACGTGCTCATTTTGGTATTTTCGGCGATGGTAAGGAGGTTGCCCAAATTGCTTATGCAAAAACTTTTAGAAAAGGCGATTGGCGCTCGGGTTATTATCGCGACCAAACTTTTATGTTGGCACTGGGTTTATTACAACCCGACGAGTTTTTTTCGATGATATATGGCGACACAGACGAAGAAATAAATCCATCCACTGCCGGACGTAATTTCAACAACCATCATAGTACTCGAAACATTACTAACCAAGGCGAAATTAAAAACCTTACTACTAGCTATAATTCGGCCTCGGACCTTTCGCCAACTGCCGGACAAATACCTCGTTTATTAGGTATGGCACAAGCTTCTCAAATTGTTCGCCAGCGTCCGGAGTTGCAAAAGAATTTAAACAACAACGTTACTGGAAACGAAGTGGCATTTGGAAGTATTGGTGACGCCAGTACATCTGAAGGCATTTTCTTTGAAACTATAAATGCCGCAGGAGTCATGCAGGTTCCACTAGCTGTAACTATTTACGACGATGGTTTTGGGATTAGTGTGCCCATTGAATTGCAAACTACAAAATCGAGTATTTCAGAAGCACTAAAAGGCTTCGAAAAAGAAAACGATACAAACGGCGTTAAAATATTAAAATGTAAAGGCTGGGATTACCCCGGTTTAGTAAAAACATTTCAGGAAGGAATTGACCACTGTCGCAATACACATACTCCGGTAGTATTTCATATTTATGAGGTTACGCAACCACAAGGCCACTCTACTTCGGGATCGCACGAGCGCTACAAAACTAAAGAACGCCTTAATTGGGAAAATGAATACGACAGTGTAGTTAAAATGCGCGAATGGCTTTTAGAAACTGGGATTGCTGATTTGGACATGCTGGTTGAAATTGAAAAATCAGCGAAAAGGCGTGCAAAAGATGCTAAAAATAAAGCATGGAAAAATTATACCGATGGCTACAAAAATGAACGTGAAGAGTTAAAGGAATTGTTGCATCGTATCGACAGCAAAACCAACTTGCAAAATATGCGCCGCTTTGATAAAGTGACAAAAAAGGTATTCCCTACCCGACGCTCGCATTTAAGTTTTGCAAAACGCTTGAATTTAGAGATTCATTTAAATCCTGAATTACAAAACGAACGGTCTGAATTAAAGAACTGGATTAAACGTTTTGAAGAACGAACTGCTGATTTATATAACAGTAAATTACACAGAGATGGTGATGATTCTGCCTTAAAAGTTAAAGCATCACCGGTTAAATACGATGAGAACTCTGTTGATGTGAATGGTTCGGAAGTGGTTAATCGAAACTTTGATGTGTTGTTTGAGAAATACCCAAACCTTATAACTTTTGGTGAGGACACCGGTAAACTTGGCGGTGTAAACCAGGGGATGAAAGGCATGCAAGCCAAATATGGAATTGAGCGTGTTTCGGATACAGGAATTCGGGAAGCAACAATTATTGGTCAGGGAGTTGGTCTGGCTCTTCGGGGTTTCCGACCAATTGCCGAAATTCAATATTTAGATTATCTAATTTATGCGCTATCGCAATTGAGCGATGATGTTGCCACCTTGCAATACCGTACAAAAGGAAAACAAGCAGCACCGCTAATTGTGCGTACCCGAGGGCATCAGTTGCAAGGAATTTGGCATGCAGGTTCGCCCATGCAAATGATATTAGGCTCGTTACGTGGAATGTATTTGTGTGTACCACGGAACTTAACGCAAGCAGCAGGTTTTTACAACACACTTCTTGAAGCAAACGACCCTGCCATTGTAATCGAGCCATTAAAAGGCTACAATGTAAAAGAAAAACTCCCTAGTAATCATGGCGAATACAATGTAGCTCTTGGCATGCCCGAAGTTATGCGCGAAGGAACCGATGTTACGGTGGTAACTTATGCATGGAACGTTCATCACGCAGTAAAAGCAGCCAAATTATTAAAGGATTTTAAAGGGATCTCGATTGAAGTAATTGATGTGCAAACGTTAATGCCTTTCGATATAAACCATATCATTTTAGAGTCGGTTAAAAAGACCAACAAAGTAATTTTCATGGACGAAGATGTACCTGGTGGAGCAAGTGCTTACATGATGCAAAAAGTTATGGAGGAGCAAAAAGCCTTTGATTATTTAGATACTGCACCACGTACACTCTCGGCAATGGAACACCGACCAGCTTACGGAATTGATGGCGAATACTTCTCAAAACCCAACGTAGAACGACTTTTCCGAAATGTGTATGAAATGATGGGTGAAGTGGAACCTCTTAAATATCCTGAACTATAAGATTTATTGGTAGTTTTTATTGAGGAAGTACAAAATATCTTAGTTTTGTCGCACTAACAATAATGGGCCTTGTTTATAGCCCATTTACTTTTTAAACGAACTAACAGTTATTACGATGAAACTACTATCATTTATTTTCTTATTAACCATAATACTTGGCTGTACAACAACATCAGAAAAAGAATGTTGCGAAGGTAAAGCCCCCGTAAAACTTATCGATTTGGTAAACCCATTAATGGGCACCGATTCCGAATTTAAGTTATCAAACGGAAACACCTACCCAGCTATAGCCCGCCCGTGGGGAATGAATTTTTGGACAGCACAAACCGGTAAAATGGGTGATGGATGGTGCTACAATTACGATCATTATCAAATTCGTGGTTTTAAACAAACACATCAACCAAGTCCTTGGATTAATGATTATGCAGCTTTTTCCTTAATGCCAATAACGGGCGATTTAAAGTTTAATGAAAATGATCGTGCTTCGTGGTATTCACATAAAGC
>JAUVDE010000237.1 GCA_030595485.1 Draconibacterium sp. | reverse complement strand
TGGTGGTAGTGCTTTAATGATTGGTGTTGATTGTGAAACCGGAGAGAAGCTTTGGGAAACCCCCAACCCGAACGGATATAAAATGTCGCATTCATCGATAATGCCTTTTACTTTTGCCGGACGAAAAATGTATGTGTATAGCAGCATTGGAGCTTTAACTGGTGTTGCTGCTGAAGGACCAGATGCAGGCAAAATACTTTGGGAAACTTCGGCTTGGAATCACTCGGTTGTGGCTCCCTCACCGGTTTGTATGCCCGATGGAAAAATATTTATAACAGCTGGTTACGGCGCAGGAAGTATGATGTTGCAGCTTTCAGAAAACAGCGGTGAATTTACAATTACACCCATCGATGAGTACAAACCAAAAGAAGGATTGGCATGCGAACAGCAAACTCCGGTTTATTGGAATGGTTATTTGTTTGGAGTAGTTCCTAAGGACGGCGGGCCTAACCGCAACCAATTTGTTTGTGTAAACCCATCTGATACAAAAAAGATAGTTTGGTCGAGTGGAAAAGAAGCTCGATTTGGTTTGGGTCCTTACTTTATTGCTGACAATAAATTTTTTATTTTGAATGACGACGGCACTTTAACAATTGCACGTCCGAGCACTGATAAATATATTCAGTTGGAACAGATACAAATTATTGAACACGGGCACGATGCCTGGGCACCATTTGCTATTGCCGATGGTTATCTGCTTTTGCGTGACTCAAAAACAATGGTTTGTATCGACCTGAACATTTGAAAAATTGAAAAATGGTTAAATTGAAAAACAAAATATTTTTAGCAATGAGTTCTTATCTAACTACTAACTACTAACTACTCAATACTAAAATATGAAAAACAAAGGAATCGTAATATTTCTAATCGTACTCGCAGTAGTTATTATTGCCGTTATTGTTGGCGATTGGTACTCTAAACGCCCTGATAATATGAAAGGGAATAAGTTTGCCTACAGCGTAGATGAGTTTAAGAATGTGCCAGACAATTTGATTCACTATAAAGAGACTAAAAACTTTAAAGTAGGTTTTGAAAAACCGAAGGGACTTACCATTGCGAATGATAAAATCTATCTGGTTGGCGACAAGAAATTAAAAGTTATAGATAATTCAGGAAAGCTACTTAGTGAGATTCAATTTTTGGAAGAACCACATACTGTTGAAGTTGCAGGTGATGATATTTATGTGGCATTTGAAAATCGCATTCAGATAATTGACGAGACAGGAAAGACTAAGGATGAATGGAAGATTGCCGATGATAATTCATACATAACAGCGCTTGCTACATTCGAAAACGATGTTTTTGTTGCCGATGCCGGTACTCGAAAAGTCATGCGATTTAATGTAAAAGGTGAACTTCAAAACGAATTTGAAGGAAAAGTAAGTGAAGAAGTATTGCATGGTTTTATCATTCCCAGCCCATATTTCGATATCGATATAAATGAATACGGCGATTTGTGGGTAGTAAATCCCGGGTTACACACTTTGGAAAACTATACCGCAGAAGGTAGGTTACGTGAACATTGGAAAGCCAGTGGCGCACAAACCAAAAACTTTAGTGGATGCTGTAATCCTGCACATTATTGCTTTTTACCCGATGGTAGCTTTGTAACCAGCGAAAAAGGTTTAGTGAGGGTGAAAGTATACAAATCATCCGGAGAGTTTTTAGGAGTAGTTGCCGCACCCAATAAATTTGAAGATAAATTAGAAGGTGAAGCACCCGATGTTGCAACGGATAGTCAGGGCAATATTTATACGCTTGATTTTGACCGCAATGTTTTGCGTGTATTTGAGAAAAAATAGACTCCAAAGGAGTCAAATAATATTAGCCGTAGGTGAAACCTACGGTAAGGAAAGAGCTTGGAAAGGAACCGTAAAAGGGTTCAATATTAAAAGTAGTACAATGGCGACATTCACTCAAATATTATATCAAATAGTGTTTTCAACAAAAAATATTGAAAATACCATGGTAATAGCTGAAAACGAAAAACTGTACCGTTATATTTGGGGAGTTCTGAAAAATAAAAAATGTACATTGTATCAAATAAATGGAACGGAAAATCATTTACATATTATTACGCATGTACACCCAACGGTTTCTATTTCATCTTTGGTTAAAGATATTAAAGTTTCCTCTTCTGTTTGGATTAAAGAACAACGAATATTCCCTGATTTTATCGGATGGCAGGAAGGTTACGGAGCTTTTACATATCACATAAACCAAAAAGATACAATTGTGAAATATGTGAAGAATCAAAGAGAGCATCATAAGGTAAAAACATTTAAAGAAGAATTTATTGAGTTATTGGAAGAACATGGGATTGAATTTGACGAAAGATATTTATTATAGATTCAACCCCTAGTCGGGGTTGTGTCAGCATCTCTGATGCTAACCGTAGGTTTCACCTACGGCTATTGTTATTCAATCCTGTCAGGATTTTAAAGAATAGAATATGGATAGAAAATATTTTATAAAGACAACAGGTAGACTTTTAATTCTTGGAGGAATAGCAACTTCTGCAGGATATCTTGTGGTAAACAAAAAAGTAAGTGCCAGTTGTTCGGTATCATCCACGTGTAAAAACTGTGGCAAGGTTTCGGCATGTGAAAATCCGGAGGTTAAGGAAACAAGAGGGGAAATAACTCCGTAGGAGTTTGATATGAATAACCCTCGGTTTTAACCGGGGGTTAGAATGAAGGAACGAATAAAAGGTGACTCCTCTGTGGTTGATTGAAAAGCAACTCTAGCAGTCACCGCACCAAAAAATGTTGATTAGAATTAAAGATGGAAAAGAAAAGTAAATCACAAAGCAGGCGGAATTTTATTCAAAATGGAGTTCGTGCATCATTGTTGTTGTCTTTGGGGACTGTCAGTGTTGCCGCACTTAAAAAGGTAACAACCGACGATTATGTTTGGCAAATCGACCCATTTAAATGTACGCAATGCGGGCGCTGTGCTACCGATTGTGTAATGACACCATCGGCAGTTAAATGTTTGCACGCATTCGATTTATGTGGTTACTGCGATTTATGCGGTGGTTATTTAAAACCTGATGCCAACTCGCAAAGTACTGCTGCCGAAAATCAACTTTGTCCGACTGCCGCCATTGAACGTCGTTTTATTGAAGAACCTTATTTTGAATATCATATCAATGAGGATTTATGCATTGGCTGTGGGAAATGTGTGGCGGGCTGTACCTCTTTTGGAAACGGTTCCATGCATCTTCAAATCATCCACGATATTTGCCTGAACTGTAATATTTGTTCTATTTCGCAGGTTTGCCCATCAGATGCAATTAGTCGTGTTAAAGCCAGCGAAGCTTACAAAGTTAAAGGTGATTTTTCTAATAAACCATCAGCCTAGCTCAGAATGAATAGTTGTAAAAAAAATAATATTGTTTTCAGTCCACAGGCTATAATTTGTAGTATGAAATCAACAAGTAACCAAAGTCCTGTCACTTTGAGCGAAGTCGAAAAGTGCAATTTGAAACTTGTTACTCGTAACTTGTTTTCTTTGAAAAAACTAAAATTCTTATTCTTTACTTTTACCTTTTTCCTTTTCACTTTTAACTTGGCAGCACAAGAGCAAAGATTTCCAAAACCTGAATTTGATACAGGATATACACAGCCAACACCCGAAACACCTGAGCCAAGAGCCTTGGCAATGGAATATTTCGATGTTTTGGTGCTGCTGTTGGTTCTTTCGCTTGCAACATATTTTGCTTTAAAAACGAGGTCACGTCAAGGTGTTTTGTATCTCTCCATATTTACACTAATTTATTTTGGTTTTTACCGCGATGGCTGTATATGTAGTATCGGAGCCATTCAAAATGTGACACTCACTTTTTTCGATTCCGGCTATGCAATATCGCTCACGGCATTGCTGTTTTTTATATTGCCGCTCTTGTTCACACTCTTTTTCGGAAGAACATTTTGCGCGGGAGCTTGCCCGTTGGGCGCCATTCAGGATTTGGTTGTGGTAAAACCCATCAGCCTCCCGAAATGGTTAAATAAAACGTTAGGATTAATTCCATATATCTACTTGGCTTTGGCAGTGCTTTTTGCTGCAACCGGAACCGATTTTATTATCTGTCGTTACGACCCATTTGTTGGTATATTCCGCATGGATGCTAAGTTCCATATGGTAGTTTTAGGAATCGCCTTTTTATTAATGGGAATGTTTGTGGCTCGTCCGTACTGTCGCTTTTTATGCCCATACGGAGTGTTGTTAAGTTGGATGTCGCGCTTTTCAAAATGGCATTTAACCATTACTCCATCAAAATGTATTCAGTGTAAATTGTGCACCAACTCTTGTCCGTTCGATGCAATTGATTTTCCAACAAATGAAAAGGAAGTGGTAAAGTCGGGCTTAGGACCTAAACGTTTTATTACCTATGCTTTAATCATTCCACTTTGGATAGCAGCAGGAGTTTTTGTAGGATCAAAGTCAAGTACATTCCTTTCAAAAGCTAATTCCGATGTGTATTTGGCAGAGTTATTAATTGCTCAACCCGAGTTGAAAAACGACCCTGATAATATCGATATTCAAACTTTTCTTGCCGCTGGGAAATCGATGGAAACATTGGTTGCTGAGGCAGAAGTAATTCAAGATAAATTTTATATCGGAAGTATGATTGCCGGTGGTTTCCTCGGTTTGGTAATTGGCTTCACTTTGTTAAATACGGTAGTTTTCAGAAAAAGACAAGATTACGAACCACATAAAGGCAATTGTTTTAGTTGTGCTCGCTGCATAGACTTTTGCCCTGTAGAAAAATGACAAATTGAGAAAAGTGATAAATTGTTGAATTGACAAATTGTAAAAAAAGGAACTCTGTAGGAGTTCCACAATAATAAGCCCGGGTTTCAACCCGGGGGAAACGAGCAAAACGAGTGAAAGGCGCATTCACACTCGTTGATTGAAAAGAACAAGCACCATGCGCCGCAAAACAAAACGTTGATTGAAAAACAAAAATAAATAATGAAGGTTGAGGCAAGTTCAGAACGACAACTTCCAACTTCCGTCTTCGGTCTTCCAACTTTTTTAATATGACTAATAACGACAAATTACGAATATCGCAAAACATTACTCTGATAGCCGGCATTTTTTGTACAGCCGTTGCAATGTTGTTGCTTCTTAACTTTTGGCAGGTTTCTAAAACCAACCCAATAGAAAGTAAAGCATTGCAAGCTTTAGTTGAAAGGTTAAAAGACGATGCCAACAATGAAGAGCTAAAAGTGGAAATCCGCAACTTCGATTTGCTTGCTCGTAAAGCTTATTTTAATAGTCAATGGCAAGTAAAAACCGGTGCTTATCTTTTGTTGATTGGTGCAATTGTATTGGCATTTGCCTTGCGTGTTTATTATTCAGCTAAAAGTAAAATTGAGAAACCTGACGAAAAGCTGGAAAATGAAATTGCAAGCCGGATTCTTGCTCAAAAGGGAATCATAATTGTTGGTGCGGTTATAATGGTTTTGGCTGTGCTGGCATCGTTTGCAACCGTTAATCATTTAAGTTATTATGACGCTGAAGCGGAACTTGCTGAAGCAGAACCAACACCGGAGGAACAAGGTATTGAAGTTATTGAAGTAGCTGAAGCACCGCAAACTGCAATTAAGATTCAAGAACCAGTTGTAGCTGAAACAGAAAAAACTCAGGAAGAAACTGCAACAGAGGAAAAAGTAGTTGAGAAAAAACAAGAGTCAGTTGAAACGAAAGTAGAGGAGAAACCACAAGTCAAACCTGTAGCTACAATACCAGGAATAACTTTAGCCGATTTACAAAAA
>JAUVDE010000299.1 GCA_030595485.1 Draconibacterium sp. | reverse complement strand
TGTCGCTTCAAATATAAAAGATGTGTATAAAGGGTAGTTTAGGGGTGGGGTAGTCAGGGGGAATTAATTTGCGTACTGGCATTATATCGGATATGCGTATTCTTTTTCTATTTTTACAACAACAAGCAACTAAAACCAACTTAATGAAAACTAGATTTCTATACCTGCTTGCATTTGTGCTGTTAATAGCAAGTGCCTGTTCTCAAAAAGAAGAACTTCCAAAACAACCCAATATTCTTTTTGCTTTTGCCGATGACTGGGGAAAATACGCCAGTTGTTATGCCGATATTGAAGGAAGTGAAGCCTGGCAAAAAGTGGTTAAAACACCAAACATCGATCGCATTGCCAACGAGGGTATCCTCTTTAACAATGCTTTTGTCAATGCTCCTTCATGCACACCCTGCCGCAGTTCTCTTTTATCGGGGCAATACTTTTACCGTACGGGGCAAGGCGCAATTTTACAGGGTGCTATTTGGGATGAAAACATTCCAACCTATCCACTTCTACTCGAAGATATTGGTTATCATATTGGCTACACCTATAAAGTTTGGAGTCCGGGTTCACCTCGCGATGCTGGTTATGGAGGCGAAAGAACGCGATACCATCAGGCCGGAACAAAATTTAACCAGTTTAGCCAGACCGTAACAAAAATGGTTGAAGCGGGAAAAACGATTGATGCTTCAAAACAAGTTCTACTAAATGAAGTTCGTGGAAATTTTCAGGCATTTTTAAATGCTAACGAAAGTGGCAAACCTTTTTGTTACTGGTTTGGCCCTACCAACACGCACCGGAAATGGACAATGGGTTCGGGTGAGAAACTTTGGGGAATTGAACCAAGCCAACTAAAAGGAAACATGCCTCCATTTTTACCCGATGTTGATACTGTGCGCGAAGACTTTGCCGATTATTTGGGCGAGACAATGGCCTTTGATGCAGGATTGGGTGTTCTGCTTAAAATGCTTGAAGAACGCGGCGAGCTGGATAATACCTTGATTGTAGTAAGTGGCGACCATGGAATTCCGGGTTTCCCAATGGGAAAATGTAACCTTTACGACTTTGGAACCAATGTAGCCTTAATGGCGCGTTTACCGGGGCTAATAAAACCTAAACGTGTAGTAAACGATTTTGTAAACCTGATGGATTTGGCTCCAACTTTTCTTGAAATTGGCGGAGCCACAATTCCGAAAGTGATGACCGGAAAAAGTTTGCTTGAAGTGTTTAAAAACAAAGGCAATGGCCAAATTCAGCCCGAACGTAATTACGTAATTACCGGGCGCGAAAGACATGTTGGTAAAGCTCGCGAAGGCAATCTACCCTATCCACAAAGAGCACTTCGAAACAACGATTTCCTTTACATCATTAACTTTGAAGCAGACCGCTATCCCATGGGAAATCCCGGGGAAAAAGACGAAAGCTTGCTAGAATTTGATGTACTTGCCAATAATACATTTGCTACCTACGCCGATTTGGATGCCAGCCCCACAAAAGCTTGGATTGTTAAAAACCGCAATTCAGCAAATGAAAAATATTATGAGTTTGCTTTTGGTAAACGTCCCAAAGAAGAACTTTATGATATCAAAAATGATCCCTTCCAAATCAAAAACTTAGCTGATGACCCCAGTTTTTTAGAAATAAAAAAACAAATGAATGAGCAGTTAATTTCTGAGTTAAAAGCCACGGGCGACCCACGCGTAACTGGTGATGGTCAAACTTTTGAGCAAATGCCCTATATTACCGACAAGTGGTAATCATTAAACGATTTATTACATATAAAAACCAGAATTATGAAACAGATTCTTTTCTCTCTAATTATCATTTTTACTCTCTTTTCGTGTCAACAAAAAACCAAAGTTTCTTCAGAACAAATCAATCCAATCTGGAGCGAAACTTTTCCAGGAGTTTGGAAATCGGAAGTTAACAAGCCTGAAGATTTCAACTTACTTACTGCAGCCAACAAAGCTCCCCGAGCGGAAACTTTGAATAATAAATCAGCTCAGGAATTTCCAATTTCTACTGATGAAATTAAAGCTTTCACAAAAAATGGGAAGACTTATTTACGCTTTCCTTTAGAAAAAGAAGAGCAGATTTATGGTTTTGGATTAAATTTCAAAACGGTTCAACAACGCGGGCGAATCATGCGTTTACACATGGACCACTATGGTGGAAAAGATGATGGAAAATCTCACGCACCAGTTCCATTCTACGTTTCCTCAAAAGGCTACGGCGTTTTAATAAATGCTGCACGGTATATCGATGTTTATGTTGGAACCGGTGTTCGTGCCGACACAAAAAACCCTCCGACTGTGTACGATCGCAATGCACGCGATGGTTGGACAGCCCAACCATATTCCGATAATTTAGAAATTCTTATTCCTGCCGATGGAGTTGAACTCGTACTTTTTTCTGGAGAAACAATGCTCGATGTGGTTCAGCGATTTAACCTGTATTGTGGCGGCGGCGTACTTCCTCCAAAATGGGGCCTTGGTTTTTGGCAACGCACGCCAACTTTATACGACACTGGAGATATTCAAACCGAAGTAAACGGTTTTGTTGAAAATAACTTCCCACTCGATGTGGTTGGTTTAGAGCCCGGTTGGCACAGCAAATCGTACCCTTGCACTTTTGAATGGGACAAAACGCGCTACCCCAATCCTGCGCAATTTGCAAAAAACATGGACAAGCAAGGTGTAAAACTCAACCTTTGGATGAATCCATACATTTGGCCTGAAGGCAAATTATACGATGACATTAAACCTTACGCCGGTTCCCACACCGTTTGGAACGGAATTGTTCCTGATTATACAATTCCTGAATCGAGAAAAATTATGCAGGAGCATATGCTAAAACACCAGCTAGATATGGGAGTAAGTGGCTACAAAATGGATGAAGTAGATGGTTTCGACCGTTGGCTTTGGCCCGATGTTGCCACTTTCCCATCGGGAATTGATGCCGAACAAATGCGCCAAACTTATGGTACCCAAATGATGTCTTTAACTGATGAAATTTACCGTGAAAAAAACGAACGAACTTATGGTTTAATTCGTGCAGCCAATGCGGGTTCAGTTTCATATCCATACGTTATTTACAACGACTACTACAACCATAGAGATTTTATAACTGCACTGATAAATTCAGGGAACAGTGGCGTTTTATGGACTCCGGAAGTTCGTGCCAGCCGTTCGAGCGAAGAATGGATGCGACGCATGCAAACCACTTGTTTTTCACCAATGGCGATGCTAAATGCATGGGCCGATGGCACAAAACCATGGACTTTTAAAGACGTATACAAACAATGTCAGGATGTTGCTTTTTTACGCATGCAAATGTTGCCCTACCTCTATTCTACTTTTGCCGATTATTATTTTAACGGCACTCCTCCTTTCCGCGGAATGAATCTGGAAGCTGGATTTGAAACTTCGCTTAAAACGGAACAAGGCGAGTTAGATGGTACAAAAAACCCCTATGCCGAAGCATTAAAACGTGAAGTAAAAGACCAATATATGATGGGTGAATTTATGTTGGTTGCACCACTTTTTAATATGGATGCTGGACGGAAAGTAATTTTACCAAAAGGAAACTGGTACGACTTTTACACAGGAAAATATGTGGGCAATGGCGAAATTATTCAGGTTGAAGACGGTTTTGAGCAAATCCCACTTTTTATAAAAGATGGCGGAATTATTCCGATGATGCCTGCAATCCGTCAAACTTCGGAGTGGAAAGAAAATACACCACTAGAAGTTCGTGTTTACGGAAAAGCCAATGGTAAATTTGTTTTATACGACGATGATGGTAAAACTTTTGATTTTGAAAAGGGAAAGTATACAACAAAATTACTGAAAGCTGAGAATAATAAAGGTTCTGTTGAAGATATACATCAATCCGATAGCTGGATTTATGGGGAAGTTAATTGGAAGTTTATGACAGAATAAAAGCATTGGAACGCTGATAACGCTGATTGTTCCGATATTCACAGATTTGAACTGGGTGAATCATTTTAGTAAGCGTCATCAGCGTTCTATTTTTATTGCATGCAGAATACTCCCTAAATTCAACACTTCATCGGAAAAAGTAAAAACAACAAACAATAACACTGTTTATTTGAAGTAATAATCAAAACATACCATCATGAAACAGTCGTTACTCATTCTCCTTTTACTATTAATTGGAGTAAATTTTTTACATGCACAAGAAACAAATTCTTACGAAGAAACTACCTGGAATGTAATTCGAGAACGGTTGTTCGGAGATAATCACTCTAAGGCTTTTCGTTTTGAAGAGGATATTCGGATTGAATTAAAAGGAAACATCAGCAGAAGAGATTCTTCGATTGTTGAAAACCTAATAGCCGAACTGAAACCACTTTTGCAAATTGTAGATATCAAATTGGTAGAAAAGGATGCCAACTTTATAATTGAAATCCTGCCAACAGGTACTCCAATTAGACAAAAAACTAATTATCACCTAAATGGTGAGGAAATTACTTTCACATATTTATGGTTTAGTTTCAATGAAAACACACCTGACTCCAAGGTAGAGGAGGAAATAAGATATTATGTAATCAGACATTTAACCAGAACATTTAAACCCAGGTGGGGAGAAACTTTTTATGGTGGTATTTTCGACCAACCTTTTCCCCAAATGATGCAACTTCATGTTATCGACAAAGACCTGCTCACTAAATTATATTCCAAAAGTTTTTATAAAAACT
>JAUVDE010000292.1 GCA_030595485.1 Draconibacterium sp. | reverse complement strand
CAACTGCATCAAGGAAATCTTGTTTTTCAATGGCTTCCTTGTTGTGTCGGGCAGCAATTAGAGCCGACTCATTACATACATTTGCAATATCTGCACCTGAGAAACCAGGTGTTTGTTTCGATAAGAAATCGACTTTAACGTCTTCGCTTAATTTTAATGGACGAAGATGAACATTGAAAATTTCGGCACGCTCATTTAAGTCAGGTAGTTCAACATGAATCTGTCTGTCGAAACGACCGGCACGCATTAAGGCACGGTCAAGAATGTCGGCGCGGTTTGTTGCTGCTAAAATAATTACGCCACTGTTTGTGTCGAAACCATCCATTTCAGTAAGTAACTGGTTTAAGGTATTCTCGCGTTCGTCGTTCGATCCCATGTTCGGGTTCCGTCCACGAGCACGACCAATGGCATCAATCTCATCGATAAAAACAATACACGGTGCTTTTTCCTTGGCTTGCTTAAACAAATCGCGAACACGTGACGCTCCAACTCCCACAAACATTTCAACAAAATCGGAACCCGACATGCTGAAAAATGGTACGTTTGCTTCTCCTGCCACGGCTTTTGCCAACAAAGTTTTTCCTGTTCCTGGAGGGCCGACCAAAAGTGCTCCTTTTGGAATTTTACCACCAAGTTTGGTGTATTTTGTAGGGCTTCTTAAGAACTCCACAATCTCTTCAATCTCTTGTTTCGCTTCAGCTAATCCTGCAACATCTTTAAAGTTAGTCGAAACTCTTTGGTCTTTATCGAAAATTTTTGCCTGCGATTTTCCAACATTAAAAATACCTCCGGCACCACCACCTGCGCCGCCTTTACTCATCCTTTTGAAAATCCACCACCATAATAAAATGATAATGATAAAAGGGCCAATAGAGAAAAGTACATCTTTCATCCAGTTGGTTTCATCTTTATAATCGGGTAAAATTTCGTCAGCAATGCCGTTCTGCGCTTCACTCAAGTTTTTTTCAAATGATTCAACTGATCCAATATTAAAGGAAAAGTGTGGTCCCATATCAGCAGGTTTCGAAAAGTTACCTTCAAATTGCTGCTCGTAATTTTTTAAACGATCCTTTTTAATGTAAATATTGGCAAACTTTTCATTGACTACAACAATTCGTTCAATGTCGCCACTTGCAAGCATTGTCGTCTTAACTTCGCGCCAGGTAGTTTCGACCGGACCACGGCTGGTGCTCACATAAAACTGTACCACCAATAATACAATGGCAATAATCCCATAAATCCAATAGGCATTAAATTTTGGCGCTTTTCCGTCACCCTTTTTGTTGGGTGAAAAACGTCCAAATGGGTTATTCAGATTATTCTGCTCTTTTTTATTATCTTTTTTATCTGTCATGTCTTTTGTTAATCTTCGTCGTCAATTTTAGTAATTTTTGCGTCAGCCCAAAGTCCTTCCAGATTGTAAAATCCGCGAGTTTCTTCCTGAAAAACATGTACCATAACATCGCCGTAGTCTAATAAAATCCAAATAGCATTGCGGTATCCATCGCGGTGCCAAACGTCTTCCTTTGTGATTTCTTTTACAGTGCTTTCAACCGAGTTGGCAATCGACGTTACTTGTGTTGATGATGTTCCGTGGCAAATAATAAAATGGCCACATTCGGTATGCTGTATGCTTTCAAGGTCAACTATCGTAATGTCTTTTCCTTTTAATCTTTGTATGCCTTCGAGAATTGTTTCCCTTAGGATTTTTGTTTTCTCACTTTTCTTTGTCATAAATAATTTTTGAGCTTTACAAAGATAATCTTTTTGTCCATTAACCATTTTCTAGGAGAATGGTTTACTTTTGATTTTAAATGATTTTAACGAACAAAAATTTCATCGTTTTAAAGGAGACTGATAGTACCAACAACTATGCCAAGCAACTTATAGCAGATAAGGTGGAAGAGGGCACTGTCGTTTTGGCACATTGGCAGAGAAACGGGAAGGGGCAGCAAGGTAATTTTTGGGAAAGTGACCCGCATAAAAATTTGTTATTTAGCCTTATTTTATATCCTAATTTTTTAGAGGCCGGCAAACAGTTTTACCTTTCGAAAATTGTGAGTTTAGCTTTGGCGAAAGTGCTTAGCACAAAAGTGAAAGATGTTACGGTTAAGTGGCCCAACGATATTTATGTGGGAACAAAAAAGATTGCAGGAATATTAATTGAAAATACAATAAAAGGAACTTCTCTTGACTCATCGCTTATTGGAATAGGTTTAAATTTAAATCAGGAAAAGTTTACTTCTGATGCTCCAAATCCGATTTCATTAAAACAACTTACCGAAAAAGAATATGTGGTTGAAGAAGTTTTAAATGAGTTTGTTGCTGCGTTTAATCCTCTTTTTGACAAGTTAAAATCCAGGAGTTTTTCGGAAATTGATGAGGCCTATTTTTCTGCTTTATTCAGAAATAAAGAATGGTGTTTGTACCGAAAATATGGGAAAGAATTTGAGGCAAGAATAACTGGAATTGGAGAGTTTGGCCAACTTCAATTAGAGGGAAAATCGGGTGCAATTTCCGAGTTCATGTTCAAAGAAGTGGAGTTTGTACTTTGAACGTTTAAGCTGGTGGATTCAAGTTTGCCTACTCAATAAATGGTTATGGTTTATTGGTAGGGTAGTCTCGACAAAGTATCTGCCAATTGATTAATTCCTTCTTCCAGTTTGCTTCCTGCCATCATTTTGATCATCATACTCATTTCGGCATGTAATGTCAGGCGCATTTTAGTTTTGTATTCGCTTTCGGGTATTAATTGAATCCAAAAAATAATACTCAACGGTAATCCACCCGAACTTTCAATCTTAATGGTTTTAAAGGGTTCGCGGTTCACAATTTTAATCTCGGCAACACCCATTCCGGTGATGTTGAACTTGCAAGAATCCTGGTCTGATTGAAAATCAGTAATTTTTATCTGCGGAATTTTTTCAGTAATCTTTTCGATTAAACCTGAGTTAAGGTAAGACGACAGATTTTCGAAATTTGCTAAATAGTTAAAAACCACCTGTTTGTTGTGTTCAACAACTTTAACCTCGCTTACGTATTTATTAAGTCCCATTATTTACTTCGAGTTATAAGGAAAAAAAATCCCGCACTAGGCGGGATGTATTATTTGTTGTACAAATATAGTAATTTATTTTCCCCAGTTTGCTGGGTCTTCGCGCCACTCCAAAAGCGACTCTACCTGGTCTTTAGAAATTTCTCCCATTTCAAGAGAAAGCTCAATAAGAATTTGGTAACGGCTAAGTGAAGTTAATTCAATGCCTGCTTTTTTGAAGTTATCTTTTGCAAGAGGGAAATTGTAGGTAAAAATAGCAACCATTCCAATTACATCGCCACCAAAATTATTTACAGCCTCGGCAGCTTTTAAGCTGCTAATTCCTGTCGATACCAAATCTTCAACCACTACTACTTTCTGGAGAGGTTTTAAATCGCCTTCAATTAAGTTCTCTAAACCATGACCTTTCGGAGAAGAACGAACATAAATAAAAGGCAAGTCCAATTTGTCGGCAACCAAAGCACCAATTGCAATTGCACCGGTGGCAACACCTGCAATTACCTCAGCTTCCGGGTATTTTTCTTTAATCATATCAACAAAACAATCGCGAATATAAGCGCGAGTGTCTGGGTATGAAAGAGTTTTGCGGTTGTCGCAATAAATTGGCGATTTCCAACCCGAAGCCCATGTAAATGGATTTTCTGGTTGTATCTTTATTGTGTTAATTTCAAGTAATCTTCGGGTTACTTCAATTTGTCTTGATTCCATAATTAATGTGCAATTTTAATTCAATGCAAAAGTATAAAGTTTTTTTTAATGAAAAGAGGATTGTATTTACCTCCGACCGTAATATAACATTTGGCAAACCAAACCTTGATATTGATGAGAACAGCAGTGTTAGCAGGGTTTTAGACTGGTTGCAAACGTTTGCAACCAGTCAGGATGCAGAACGTGTTTTAGAACATCCCAAACCGGAACAGCTATTTAATACTTTTAAGTCGGCTTTTTTAATTGTTGATGCGGCCGGGGGAGTTGTTGTTCGAAATAATAAGCTGCTTTTTATTTACCGTAATGGGAAATGGGACTTGCCAAAAGGGAAAATCGATGCTGGCGAAAGTTCGCAAATTGCTGCTGTTCGAGAAGTGGAAGAGGAGTGTGGGATTTCGGGACATAAAATCGTAAAAGATCTTCCATCATCTTTTCATATTTATAAATCGCCTTACCCCGAATCGAAGGGCCGGTGGATTTTTAAAGAAACAATGTGGTACGAAATGGAATATCAAGGAAATGAAAACGGTATTCCGCAAGAAGAAGAGGGAATAACCAAAGTACGATGGTTTGCCAAAAACGAATTAGATGAAGTACTCGAAAATACCTACGGAAATTTGAAACAGATAATTAATCTTTATCGCGATTGATTACGTTGGCGCATAAAAAGTTCATTTCGTAAATAGGTGCCAAATTGCTGCTCAAACCCATCGAGTGGAGCATTTGTATTGGTAAAAACCATTTGGTGTTTTTCATTTAAAAGTAAACACATTGGGAATGAGCGAACTTTAAATTCATTGCTGTATTTATTCTCAAGATCAATCATTTTTACTGATGGAAGTTGATTTTCCGTAAAAAATGTTTCAATCCCTTTTTTGTCAGTATCGTTTAGTACCACAAAAATATCGAGGTATTTGCTGAAAAGCTCATTAATTCGGCTTAAATACTTTAGATGTTCTTGGCAAACGATGGTTTCGGCATCAGCAAAAACAATGTATTTAAACTTTGTTTCATCCTGATTTGTACATT
>JAUVDE010000396.1 GCA_030595485.1 Draconibacterium sp. | reverse complement strand
TCCGGGCATTCCGATTGTAAGTAATCCGGTACGGAAAGGGTGCTGCCCAAGAATAAATGCAGCTCGTCCGGCAGTACACGACTGTTGCGCATACCAATCGGTGAACATAGCACCTTCATCAGCCAATTTATCAAGATTTGGAGTTTTGTACCCCATTATTCCATGGTTGTAGCAACTTACATTTGCCCAACCAATATCATCTCCCCAAATAACCAAAATATTTGGTTTTTTACTGTCTTGTGCTTCAGCTTTCTGAGGAATTGCAAAAGCTCCGGCTGTAATTAGTAAAGCTACTAATGCCAGAAAAAAATTGTTTTTTGTTTTTTGCATTGTATTCTTAATTTAAAAATGAATGTGTTTTGTTTCAAGTTATAACAATTAGAACAAACAATCAATAGAAACAAATGTTTACTTCTATCGAATTTTATTCCGCATCTATAACACAGCGAAATCCAGTATGACTCATTCCTGTAAATATTTCGCCAGGCATACGAGCTGCCACACGATAACTCGAACAATAACTGTCGTTACAAAGGAAAGAACCTCCACGCATGGTTTTTCTCTGGCCGTCAATTGTATAATCGGCAGAACTAATATCAGGACCTAAAGGATTATTTGTTACTTCATTTGTTGGAAATGTTTTGTAGTAATCCTTGTCATACCAATCTGCCGTCCATTCCCAAACGTTTCCGGCCATGTCGAACAAACCATAAGCATTTGGAGCATACGATTTTGTTGGTGCGGTTGTAAAAAAACCGTCAACCTGGGTATTGTTATGTGGAAATTCACCATTCCACGAATTAGCTTTTGGCAAACCTTTTTCAATGTGTTCGTCGCCCCACGGATAGATATTGTTTTTTAGTCCACCACGTGCTGCAAATTCCCACTCGGCTTCTGTTGGTAAACGTTTGCCCACCCATTTACAATAGGCCAGTGCGTCGTTGTAACAAACATGCACTACAGGGTGGGTTTCAATTCCTTTAATGGAACTCCCACGTCCTTTCGGATGTTGCCAATTGGCTCCATTTGTCCAGGTCCACCATTGCGAATAATCGTTTAACGACACTGCCCGGTTGGGCGGTGTAAAAACCATCGACCCAGCAACCATCATACTATCGTGTGGTTTTGGTGTTCCCGGAGAAAGTTGCGTTCTTAGTACATTCCAATCCACATCCTTTTCGGCAACAGTTACGTACCCCGTTTCATCAATAAATTTTTCAAACTGGTAATTGGTAACTTCGTGCACATCAATCCAAAAACTATTTACCTGCACCGGGTGTTTAGGCACTTCATCGGCACGCGCCTGGTTATTGTCGGCTCCCATTTCAAAGGTTCCACCCTCAATTAAAACCATCCCTTCGTTCCCACTTGGGTTTACTTCAATTTTCATTGTATCAGCCTGAACTAAAAAGCGGCTTTTCGAATCGATTTTGCAACATGAAAGTTCTTCACCAATTGAATCGATTATAATTTCGGCTGTGAGTATTTCTTGAGTTTTCTGATTCTGATTAGTACAGGCCATAAATGTAAAAAGGACCCGTACAATTGGAAAAAATGTTTTATTCATGTGTTATGCTATAGTATTACTTGGATAAGTAACGAACAACAGAATAAAAGGTTTATGAGTATTTATTAAAAAAATAAGGCTGGTTCAACAACCAGCCTTTATGTGTGTGTACCTCTTAATACAATGTTTTATAAATACAGAACAACGAATTAAGATGTTTAACCTATACAAGTTACAAAATTTGATGCAGACAAACACAAACGATCTCACTAAACTTCTGATTTAATGAAGTTAATAAAATTTCTTTTTGTGATTGTCATTGAAAAATAAACTAGCTCTATAAGTTTATGCATAAAAAAACCTGTCTCAACATTGAAACAGGTTCTTTTATCTATCGAAGCTTTATTTACTTTTCAAGAATAGGCATTTGTCCTAAAAGATGTGCACGAACTGTAGAATCGAAGAAACGTTGAACCATATAAAACTGAGAAGCAGTTTTTACTCCGCACTCTTTCTTTATACGCTTATAATATTTTGTCATAAGCTTATCCTGGCCTTTTCTGATCTTCATACTGTTACTCATAATTGTTTCAAGTCGAGCATCGCTATAATTCACATAATTTCCGGCATACTCCAACAATAAATTATAAGTTTTGTCGCCAAAGGCTTTACGTTCTGTTTCATATTCTTCATAAATGGTCCAAAACACATTGTCAGCAGGTAACTCTACAAAATTATGAACCATTGCTTTTTTACCCATTCCAAAAATCTCTTGAGCTATATTAAGCTCATCTTTGGTAGTTTGCGAAAATACAATTGTTGATACCGCCAGTAAAACGGCTAGTGATAATAATTTTTTCATTTTTTTATAATTTAATTTATTCTATAATTTCTATTTATTGGTGTTATTAAGCGTACAACAAAGATGCCATAAAATGGTTTGTTCATACATTCATAATTAGTTTCTAAAATTACTCGAATGTTAATCGCTTAATTAATTCTATTCTATTTTTTTCGCTAATTTAAGGCAATTGATCTTAAAAATTACTTTTTTCTATTTTTTCTGTCAGCAAATGTATAGGCTATAGTCATGCCATACCTAAAAGTAGGGAACAAAAATTTAGCTCTTTTATCTTTAACATCAAATTTAAAATCGCTGTTGAGGTAGTCAAAAAAACTGTATTCTTCCAGCGCTTCAATAATATCTTCATAAAACTCGTCGGGTAAATCAAGGTTGTTTTTTAGTTTGTAACGATGCCTTGTTGCGCCCGGTCCTGCAATCATAAAATCCATGTTCCAGCGTTCTCCAAGGGCAAGTTTATAACCAATTCCTAAACCCAATGTAATTAGCTGAAGGCTTGCGTCTATATCAATTCGATGATCTTGCCCGTCATCGTTGGTATAAACTCCAAATAAATCGGAGTTATATTGTGTATATATTTCATATAGGCACCAAAATAAAAACCATCCAAATCGTATTGTTGTGTTCGGCTCAGGTAGTATCTTACCTCGGGAAGTATTTTAAACCCAGCGTAGGTAAGATCGCTGGTTTGTAGCTTTGGGGTGTTAATACCGGATAAGTTTACCAAGCCCTCTTCTCCTTTAATTCCGAAAGAAATTGCAGCAGAAATATGCTCTCCCAGCTTCCGCTCGTACCTCAAATGTAAACCTCCATCTATTATTTCAGTCAATACCCAACTAATTTCATTAACCCTCGGAAAGGAATCGCTTTTAGCTACAGTTATCGAGTCGGTTTCGTGTGCACTTACTACCTGATGTAATACCACAGTTATTATTAGAAGTATAATTCTATTCATTCCCTTAATGCTAATATTTTTTATCTCTGTCTTGCCCGAAATTAATTGTTGCTCCAAAGTATAAACTTAACGAATTAAGTATCGTGGTCATATTGTTTTGTTTAACACCTTGCAGTGCTGTA
>JAUVDE010000028.1 GCA_030595485.1 Draconibacterium sp. | reverse complement strand
ATTCACGTCTTTTGCCATATATTTCATATCGCCACACAAATAAAAGTGTGCTCCGTTTTCAATCCACTCAAAAATTTCTTTCTGATTTTCTTTTAGCTTATGTTGCACATAAACTTTTTCTTCCTGGTCGCGCGAGAAAGCCACATCTAATTTGGTAAGTAGTTCTGATTTCAACAGCTTCTGCCATTCAACCTGATACAAGAAATCGGCACTAAATCGACGGTCGCCAAAAAACAACCACGAATCTCCTTTTACTCCTAAACTCTCGCGGTGCTGCATAAATGCACGGTAAGGCGCAACACCTGTTCCGGCACCAACCATAATTATTGGAGAGCCATTTGCCGGCAATCTGAATGATGGATTTTTTTCGATGTATACAGGAATCTGCTCTTCAATTTCAAGCACGTCGGCTAAATACGACGAACAGGCACCATTACGCAAACGGTCTTTTCTTGTGTAACGAACAACTGAAACCGTTGCATGCACTTCTTCTCCAACACTTTCCATACTCGACGAAATGGAGTAAAGTCGTGGTGGAATTGCACGTAAAATCTCAGCTAATTTGTTGGCATTCCATTCAAATGGGAAGTCTTCTAACAAGTCGAGTACATCGTGCCCGTATAAATAATCATCCGAAAGTTTATCGTCATTTATTAATTTCGCTAATTCCGGATTTTGAGTTTTCTTCTGGTATTTCCGCAGCAAATCGAATGTTAGCATTGTAATCTCTAAATGATAGCCAAGTGCATCTTTTATTGAAATCTCTTCTTCATTTACATCTACTAACTGGTCGGGATTAAATCCTGTCTTTTCCAGAATCTTTTCTACAAGAGCATCCGGGTTTTTGGTAAATATCCCAAGCGAATCACCGGGTTCATATTCCAATCCCGAACCTTCTAAGCAGAGTTCCAAATGATATACTTCCTTGTCCGAATCGCGACCCGTAATTTTCACTTTTTCAAGTACTGTCGCCATGTACGGATTAGACTTTGAAAAGTCGCTAAAAGAAGTTGCAGGAATTTCTGATGCTTCCGACACTGCACTTTCTGATGGCGCCAAATTCAAAAGAAAATTATTCATCCATACATCAGCATCCTGATCATAATCTACATCGCACATTACCAAACCGGTGAGCGGATACGCCTTTAAATCTTTTATGGCTTTGTAAATATCTTCACCAGTTTTACAAAAATGCTTGTAAGTTTTATCGCCCAGTGCCAACACCGAGTAATTCAACTTTTCCAGTTGAGGTGCGCGTGTTCCGGTAACAAACTTATGGAAGTCTTCAGCCATATCGGGCGGTTCACCCTCGCCATGGGTACTTACAATAACTGCAACATTTTCCTCGTCCTTAATTTTTTTGTAGTTGAAATCGTACAAACTAAGAACCGTTGTATTAATGTTCTTATTCGTGGCTTTTTCAGCTAATTTTTCGGCTAAGGCTTGCGAATGCCCAGTTTCAGTTCCATATAAAATGGTAAGGTTAATTAGGCTTTTAGGCTTGAGAGTTGCCGCCAAAGCCGTAGAAACTTCAATGCCTCCTTCAGCTGCCAACCTCCCCTCGAGGTAACCGCTTAACCATAAAATCTGGTCTTTTGTTAATCCGGGTAACAGCTGGTCTAAAGCCGACAACTGCTGTTCGTTAAATGGATTTGTTTTCAAACTCATTTCTCGTTTTAATTTAACTGTAATTTTGAGACTGATTTGAATTTATTCAGTTATTTTATTATTCGTCTTTTTCACTTATACATCCGCAAAATCTCCTCAAATAACTACTGCTATTCATGTTAATTTTGCATTGTCTAAGCAAAAAATCCTTCATAATATTTCTAAAGAATAAAATCAAAACATTCTCTTATTTTGAATCAGATTTCTAATCCTGATTGATTCATATACATTTTCGCCGTTGGAACTTACTGCAACCGAAATATTTCCTTGCCGATAAATGGCAGGCGATACAAACTGACACAACTCTGGTTTATCGTGAATGTTCACCAAAACACCAGCCTCTTGTGCATCCGTTACAATTTGTTTATCCAACTTTTTATTATTTAAACACGAATACAACATTAGGTACCCTTTCATATATTTCTTATCGTATTCTGTTTCATAGTATTTTGTATTGCTCGACTTTATTTCGTCGCAAACGGTTCTCGCCAAAACTTCTACTTCTGCATTAAACCGCTTTAAAATTTGAATTTTATTAAAAGCATCTAGTCCTCCACCAAGAATCAGAATTTTCTGATTAGCAATATTTATTGATATGGGTAAAAAGTTCTTTTCCATTTTGTCAGTTTTCAAATTTCATATTCAATTGCTGTTTCTTTAACTCGTCCGAAATTGATTTTGTTCCAGGCGCGTTCGTGAAAAAAGTAAAGTATCATTTTGGTAAACAACTCAATTCCACCAATTGTTACCGCAAAATTGATGTCGCCAATTACAATCCATGAAATAATTATTGTGTCGATTGTACCGACGGTTCGCCACGAGATTGTTTTTACAATGCTCCGTCGCTTTTTCTCAATCACTCTTCCGTTATTTCCTTGCTGCTCCATCCAATTGATTTTTAAAAAATAGCTCCACCTCGTTCTGAATTATCTCTTCGGCAAGCGAAACCTTGTCTTTTCGCACCTGAATGTTCTTTTTCACCTCACGCTCAATTGTCTCAATATCATCTAATTCAACTCCTGGCATTTCTCCTATTTCCGGGTCAATATCACGCGGCACTGCCAAATCGAAAATGTGCATTGGTTTTTCAATCGGAAACTTGTCCTTTTTCAAAATGAAATGTGGAGCCGATGTTGCCGAAATAAGAACATCGGTATTTTTTAATGTTTCATGCAAACCATCAAAACGCAACGCTGTTGAATTATATCTACTCGCTAACTCCTGTGCTTTCTCGTAAGTGCGGTTGCCAATAAAAATTGTTGAAGCACCTTTCGACACCAGGAACTGAATTATCTTCTCGTTCATTTTATTAGCACCAATAACTGTAATATTCAAATCCTGCAGGCTTTCTACTTTATTCAATAACATATGAACCACCGCCTGACTGTGCGACATTGCACCCTCCGATATTTTGGTTTCTTTACGCACTCGCTTACCAACAAATAGCGCCGTTTGAAATAACTTATGTAAGCTTTTATCTAACGAGCTTCTGCCAACTGCATCCTGATAAGCAGTTTTAACCTGATTGACAATTGCTGTTTCACCAATAATTGATGATTCCAAACCTGAAACCACGCGAAATAGGTGTCTTGCAATTTCATCCGAAATTTTACCCTCGCCGTGATACCATTCCACACGATTACACGTTTGCAACAACACGCCTCTTGTTCTTCCCGACTCCTGATATTGCGTCAAAAACGATTCTCTTTTAGCTATCGAATGCTCCGTTCCTATTTTTCTTAGTCCAATCATATTCATAAAAAAAGCCCCTCTGTTGTTAGCAGAAGGGCTGATTACTTATAATTAATTGTTAGGTAATTTACAATCCATTATCCCTCTGCTTAAAATAAATTCCGCAACACATACACATCATACATGTCATTCGATTCATTTTATTTTCAGAAGAATTTCTCATTTGTCTATTTTTAGCAAACATGACTTTTGTCACACTCTGCAAATGTAAAGCAATATTCCAGACTAAAAAGACTTTTATTGTTTATTTTTTATTCAGTCTAAATAAATTAACACTCATGTTTAAGATTAACTGCCAGACATAGTACCATATGTATTCTTTTCAACATAAGAATTATTTAAATGATACCATTACAAAAGCGCCCTTATTTATAATGATTTCAGACTATGACAATTATTAACAAAATACATTAGAACACCTATTAACAGGGCGTTAAACTATTTCGTCGATAAGGGTCGGATAATATAATTTTCCATGCTGATTTAAGCCTCTTGATTGTTAACAAATTATTACTATTTTTGAAATCCTTGCTTCAAAAAGCGAAGTTTGAAGGGAGTAAATAAATCAATAAAACTTATATAATATGAAGGTTTATAAAACTGAAGAAATCCGGAACATTGCTTTAATTGGTAATGCCGGCAGTGGGAAAACCACCCTTGCAGAAGCTATGCTTTTCGAGGGTGGAGTTATTAATCGTAGAGGTGAGGTTACCGCTAAGAATACGGTTTCCGACTATAACCAAATAGAACAGGATTACGGCAATTCTGTTTTTTCGACTTTATTATATACCGAATACAACGGTAAAAAAATAAATATTCTTGACACGCCGGGAATGGATGACCTTTGCGGAAGCGTGGTTCAGGCTTTGAGTGTTACTGCTCTTAGTTTAATTACTATTAATGCTGCAACTGGTGTTGAAGCCGGAACTGAAGCTGCAGGTCGTCAGGCAGATCATGCCAGCACTCCACTGGTATATGTATTCAACCAATTAGATCACGAAAATACAAATTTCGATAGCGCTTTAGACCAATGCAAAAAAGCATTCGGGAACAAAGTAACTGTGGTACAATACCCCGTTGATCCGGGTCCATCTTTCTCTTCAATTGTCGATGTTTTGAAGATGAAAATGTACAAGTACCCTGCCAACGGTGGCAAGCCGGAAATTCTTGACATTCCTGCTTCGGAAAAAGACAAAGCTGACGAATTACACAACGAATTGGTTGAAATGGCTGCTGAGAACGAAGAAGCTTTAATGGAACTGTACTTCGACAAAGGCACACTTTCGGAAGACGAAATGCGTCAGGGTATCAAAATTGGAATGTTGGAAAGAGGACTTTTCCCTGTATTCTGTACTTGTGCTAAGAAAAACATGGGTGTTGGTCGTTTGATGGAATTCATTACCAATATTTCTCCAGCTCCGAGCGAGAAAAAAATGACTGCCATTACCGAAGGGAAAGAAGTAAAAATGGAAGCTTCTGACATACCTAGTATTTTTGTATTTAAAACTGCTGTTGAATCGCATGTGGGTGAGATTACTTATTTTAAAGTAATGTCGGGTACCATAAAGGAAGGCATCGACCTTGTAAATTCAAGCACAGGAAACAAAGAACGTTTTTCGGCAGTATTTGTTTCGGCAGGTAAAAATCGCGAAAAAGTTGATCAACTGGTTGCCGGAGACTTGGGCTGCACCGTTAAACTCAAGGACACAAAATATAACCAAACGCTTACTACAAAGGAAGCAGGAACTAAATTTGCAGAGATTACATTCCCATCCTCACGTCACACCGTTGCCATGAAGGCCAAAAACGATTCGGACGATGAGAAAATAGGTGAAGTACTTAACAAAATTAAATACGAAGATCCAACATACATTATTGAATATTCGCAAGAATTAAAACAATTGCTTGTACATGGTCAAGGCGAGTACCACTTAAATATTTTAAAATGGTATTTCGACCACATTTATAAAATTGAAGTAGATTATCTGGCTCCGAAAATCCCGTACCGTGAAACCATTACAAAATATGCTCAAGCAGATTACCGCCATAAAAAACAATCGGGTGGTTCAGGTCAGTTTGGGGAAGTACATATGATTATTGAACCATACGAAGAAGGCTCGGAACCTAAAAAAATGTTCAAACTTGGTGAAAAAGACCAAAAAATGCCTGTTCGTTCGGTTGAAGAACATGAATTACCTTGGGGTGGAAAATTAATTTTCTGCAACTGTATTGTAGGTGGTTCGATCGATGCCCGTTTCCTTCCTGCAATTATGAAAGGAATTATGGAAAAAATGGTTGAAGGCCCACTTACCGGCTCTTACGCACGAGATATTCGTGTTTATGTTTACTACGGAAAAATGCACCCGGTTGACTCAAATGAGATTTCGTTTAAACTTGCCGGACGACATGCCTTTAGCGAGGCATTTAAAAATGCTAGCGCAAAAATACTTGAACCTATTCTTGACCTTGACGTTTGGACACCATCGGACAGAATGGGTGATGTGATGAGTGACTTACAAGGACGACGCGCCATGATTATGGGTATGGGTTCGGAAAAAGGCTTGGAGAAAATCACAGCCAAAGTGCCTCAAAAAGAAATGAATAAATACACAACTTCATTAAGTTCGATTACCGGTGGACGTGGTGTATTTAGCATATCAGTTGCTGGGTACGAAAAAGTACCTGCCGATGTACAAGACGAATTGCTTAAAGCTTACGAAGCTGAGCAGAACGAGGAATAGACCTTTTTAAATCCTACTATAAACAAAAGGAAGCCCCGGTTCGTCAAATGACGGATCGGGGTTTCTTTTGCTATTTATAACCTCCCGGCTTATAAAGACACATATCGACATAAAACCAAAAACTAATTTGGACTACTATAAAAATTTTGACATTTGAGGTGATCGGCCTATTAAATACAATCTTAATACGACCTGAAGATGCTGGTAGGTGGAAAAACGGTTCGGCTATTTACTATTTTTTATTCAATTCCAAACGCGTTTTATGAAGCTCCATATTCATTTTAGTGTAACGATCGAGTGCATTCTTTTTATGCGTTTCAAACTCTTCTTTTAACTCCTTGTACTCTTTTTTAGTATGTTTGGTAATTGAATTACTCCTTTTAAACAGCATGAAAACAACTCCTGCAACAGCCAATAAACCAATAATTATTGAATACAAAATCACAGCATACGTCGTTTTTTCGATGTGCATTCCAAATACAGTTATTGCGTTTTGGTGTTTTATGCTTGTATCGAGTTTTGATTGAAGCTCTACAGTATTCATTTTATTTACCTTTAGCTCATCTTGGAGTAAAACTATTTGACTTTGGCTATTTGCGATTCTGGTTTCCAGCAATTGAACCGAATCACTTATTGCACCATGAAACTGGTTTAATTGATCTGGTTTCATAAAATAAGAACCGCTCCAAAAATTTAGATTTTTCTTAAACGTCTCAAATTGTTGCTCTAAATTCTTTTCACTTTTCCACGCATTAATATTTTTCTTTTGTGCAAAGGAATTTAAGCACACACACACTACTAATATTAAGAGTACAGCAAATCTTTTCATCATACTAAAATTGAATAATCAATTAACGAACAAAAATTTCAAATGTTGCCTTTTTTTAGTTTGCATTCAGCCACAATTCTACCAGCAAATAACAGAAAGGGATAATCATCAAACTTTCAAAAAGCGTGACAAATATAACACAAATTCTTTTCCCATAATTCCTAACCCATGCCACATTCATTTACAAAACCCTGATTTCGTATAAATTGAGGTAGTTTAAAACCAATTAGCAGAGGTGTTTTTAATAATTAGAATCAAATAAGCAGATGACCATATTACGCTTGAAGATTTAAAATGAGATTTAAAAAGTGCTATTTGCAATTCAGCAATAACTTTGAATAATGCTTAAAGTGTTAATCTTTATCACGGAAAAGATGTAAAAAGCCATGAGCCCTCCGATTCTTATCATCACGCCCATGCCCCAGCACGTCGTAATAATAAACACCCGGACTGGCATATCGGCCACCTATTCTACCATCCCAAACAGTTTCCGACCATGTACCTTCAAATCCTTGCACATCGCCACTTTCCCAATAATGAACACGTTTTCCCCATCGATTATAAATACTCATTTCCAGGCTTTTCATCGACCAGAATTTTATTACAAAGTTGTCGTTTACACCATCACCATTCGGAGTAAAAACATTTGGAACCAAAACAAAAGAAGTATCAACAATTATGTATTTTTCCAAAGCAAAAGTATCAACACAAGTATGGTTTTCAGACACATGTCTTGAAATAAGTTTCACCCAGTAACTTCCCGAATTTTCGTAGGTATAAACCGGAGCTTCGTCGTAGGCCACAAACAATATACTGTCAACAGGCTCAGGAGAATTCTCAGCCTCCTCTGTAATTTCATCAATATCGCGGTAAAAAAGCCATTCGTAATACCCCGGACTTCCATTTTCCGATTCATTATTAAAAGTTACAGTTAACGGCCCTTCACCACTCATTGGGTCGGCCGAAAATATGGCTTTAGTAACTATTGACATATACATTACGGGCATTGTACCTTTGCACCCAAACTTATCGAAAACAACTAAGGTATATTCGGTATCTTTTGTTGGAGGATCGAAAAAGGTTAGATTTTGCAAGGACGAAATTTTATCTCCATCCTGCTGCCATTCCACTTTTACATCCTTATAAACATCAAGTTCAGCATTCGAACTCAAGTCGTAATAGGTGAGTACTGCGGTCCTAAATTCACCATTTAAAAGAAACGATTCGCAATTTGAATCTGAAACAAATCCATTAACCACGGTCCAGTTATTAAAAACCCAGGCACGGTCTACTTCCGAATTTCCGTCTATAGTCACAGTCGAACGATAACAACCATCACCCAAATTTTGTATTTGAGAAGTACTCCCATCCGAACTTTCCTGAGAAAACAATTCGAAAGTCCCGTTAAGTTCATTGTATTTCTCCCAACGAAATGTTTTTGTTCCCTCCAATTGGGTTGAAACGCTAAGCATCCCCTCTTCCACCGTCGAATCAATCGTACAGAAAATAAAAATATCGTCGGGTTCAGGAAAAACCGGATAATTGGTTACATCGGTAGCATCGGCAGTTGGGGCAGAAATTTGCGCATGTAAAACGTTCGAAACAAATATTAGGACAAGTACTAAAAATAGGCTCCTCTTCATATACTATCGTTCTTTAAGCTACAATATTAACGTATAAATTTTATTTAATTGTTTCTCCGCCTACAAAAAAGTCAACAATAGCCGGTGAATTACTCCACACATTCTAATTTGTTAATAAATGAACTACCAAATAACTTCGAAAACACTGAACATCTTTTACTTTTGCACCTTCTAATTAGAAAAATATTTATAGTGTTCGATTATCTTCAGGAACTTAATGAAGCGCAGCGCGAAGCAGTTTTACGCACCGAAGGCCCAGCGCTGGTAATAGCCGGAGCAGGCTCGGGAAAAACACGTGTATTAACATACCGTATTGCCAATTTACTAAAACAAGGCGCCAAACCTTCAAGCATTTTATCGCTTACATTTACAAATAAAGCGGCAAAAGAAATGAAAGAAAGGATTGCCAAAGTGGCTGGCGAACAAACAGCCCGCTACCTTTGGATGGGTACTTTCCACAGTATTTTTGCACGCATACTTCGATACGAAAGCGAAACAATCGGTTATCCATCGAACTTTACCATTTACGACAGTGCCGACAGTAAAAGCCTTATAAAAACGGTTATTAAAAGTTTAGAGCTCGACGTAAAGATTTACAAACCGGGAACGGTTTTAAGTCGTATTTCGATGGCAAAAAACAACCTGATTACACCGAATATTTATACCAATTCTGCTGAAATCCGAAAGGTTGACAAAAGCATTCGTATGCCGGCCATTGCTGAAATTTATAAAGAATACACAAAACGTTGTTTTTTGTCGGGCGCTATGGATTTCGACGATTTATTACTGAAAACCAACATGTTATTTCGCGACCATCCTGATGTTTTACAAAGATACCAGGAGCGTTTTGCTTATGTTATGGTTGATGAGTACCAGGATACTAACTACTCGCAATACTTAATTGTAAAAAAACTAGCTGCAGCCCATAAAAACATTTGTGTGGTTGGCGATGATGCACAAAGTATTTACTCTTTTCGTGGTGCACGAATTGAAAACATCCTGAATTTCAAATCAGATTATCCGGGGCATAAAACATTTAAACTTGAGCAAAATTACCGTTCAACACAAACCATTGTAAACGCGGCAAACAGCATAATTGTCCAGAACAAAAAACAAATTCCAAAAAATACTTTTTCTGAAAACGACTTGGGCAACCCCATAAAAGTTATTTCGGCCATAACCGATAACGAAGAGGGTTTCTTAGTAGTTCAGGAAATTGTACAAACACAATTACGCGACCATTACAAATTTGAAGATTACGCTATTTTGTACCGTACAAATGCACAATCTAGAATTTTTGAGGAATCGTTGCGAAAACGGAATGTTCCTTATAAAATTTATGGTGGATTAAGTTTCTATGCACGCAAGGAAATTAAGGATTTGTTGAGTTATTGCCGAATGACAATTAATCCGGCCGATAACGAAGCACTGAAACGTGTTATTAATTATCCGGCACGTGGAATTGGAGCTACAACCTTAACCAAACTCGAAACAGCGGCTGTAAATCAGGAAACCACCATTTGGAAAATAATTACCGATTTACCCACAATAAACCATGCCAGCTTAAACAAAGGAACGGCTGCAAAAATTCTAAATTTTGTAGGTATTATTCAACGTTTTCATAAACTGGCAGACGAAAACGATGCTTTCGATACCGTAAAAGCGATTGCTGAACAAACTGGCATTCTTAAAGAATTGTATACCGACAAATCGCCGGAAGGATTGAGTCGTCACGATAACATTCAAGAATTATTAAACGGTATTCAGGAGTTTAGTATAAACGCAAAAGAATTGGGTGAACCCGAAAAACTGGAAAATTATTTGGAAGATGTTGCCCTATTAACTGATCAGGACAACGATAAAGACGAAGACAAAAATAAAGTAACTTTAATGACTGTTCACTCAGCAAAAGGATTAGAGTTTAAAAATGTTTTTGTGGTTGGAATGGAAGAAAACCTTTTCCCATCGAACCAATCGGGAGATAAAAAACCAGAGGCGCTGGAAGAAGAGCGTCGATTATTTTACGTGGCCATTACCCGTGCCGAACAAAATGTTTGCCTTTCGTTTGCCAACCAGCGTTACAAATGGGGAAACCTTGATTTTTGCAACCCTAGTCGTTTTCTTGAAGAACTGGATGAAAAGTACATCGATAGTTCGGGTATGCAGAATTCATCGCGCAAAGCACAAACACTTTCGCCAAACGAACAAAAACCACAAGGGTTTGCTAGCCGTAAAGCGCCAACATCACTTAAATCTCCACAAACGCAAAACATTTTGAATAAGAAACTCGTTTCATTAAAAGAAACAAGTAGAAGGCAAAATACTTTTGAAGGCGACGACGCAAGTAAAATACAAGCTGGAATGGTGGTTGAACATCAACGATTTGGCCAAGGAAAAGTATTGCAAATTGAAGGTACTGCACCCAATATAAAAGCAACAGTTTTCTTTAAATCGGGTCAACAAAAGCAATTGCTACTGAAATATGCCAAGCTGAAAATTAAAGGATAAAAAGCCTTTAACTGAAATTAATTCGTGATTTGTCGGGAATTCATTAGTTTTGCACTATCACTTCGGAAACAAATTCTACATGTTTACTTGAAGATTAGATAATTATCAACAAAGACTTTTTAGATGGATTATAATTCAAACAGAAAAAAACTAGCTCTTCCTGAGTACGGAAGAAATATACAAAACATGGTCGATTACTTAATGACCATTGAAGACCGTGATAAAAGAAACCGTTCGGCGCACACTGTAATTGACGTTATGGGAAACTTATTTCCTCACTTACGCGATGTGCAGGAATTTAAGCACAAACTTTGGGATCACATAGCAATTATGACCGACTTTAAACTCGACATTGATTACCCTTACGATCCTCCTTCACCCGACATTCTCACTAAAAAACCAAATATAGTTCCGTATAATCAGCACCGTATGAGATATAAACATTACGGAAGAACCTTGGAATTATTGATTGAGAAAGCCAATGAATACGAGGGTGAGGAACGCGAAATTATGATTGAGCAATTGGCTAATCACATGAAAAAATCATACCTAGCATGGAATAAAGATGCTGTGGAAGATAAAAAGATTTTTAAGGATTTAGACGAACTGTCTAAGGGTCAATTAACACTAAAAGAAGGTTTACAGCTTGCCGACTCCAAAACCTTAATTTCCAAAAAGAAAAAGCCGGTACAGAACAAGCATAATAAGCCTCAATACAAGAAGAAAAGATAAAACCTCAACTTCAAATCAAATCTCCAATGTCAACTTTCAAAATAGAAGGTGGATACAAATTACAAGGTGACCTCGAACCACAAGGAGCTAAAAACGAGGCATTACAAATTATTTGTGCTACCGTATTAACTGCTGAAAAAACAGTTATTCAAAACATTCCTGAAATTCGTGATGTATTAAAACTCATCGAAATTCTAAAAGATCTTGGAGTTGAAGTGGAACGTATTAAAAAAGGAGAATTTTCCTTTAATGCCGCCCAAGTAAACATCGACTTTTTAAAAAGCCCCGAGTATGCAAAAAAAGCTGCTGGGCTTCGTGGTTCGATAATGATAATTGGCCCACTATTGGCACGTTTCGGACAAGGTTTTATTCCGCAACCCGGTGGCGACAAAATTGGTCGACGCAGAGTTGACACACACTTTATTGGGCTTCAGAAATTAGGTGCCAGTTTTAACTTCGATGCCGAAAATCTATGGTATTCGGTTTCAGCTAAAAAATTAACTGGAGCTTATATGTTACTCGATGAGGCTTCGGTTACCGGGACTGCAAACATTGTTATGGCTGCTGTACTTGCTGAAGGAACCACTACTATTTATAATGCTGCCTGCGAACCGTATTTGCAACAACTTTGCAAAATGTTGGTTTCAATGGGCGCAAAAATCAGTGGAATTAGTTCGAACTTGCTCGTAATTGAAGGAGTAACTTCACTCAGTGGCTGTACGCATCGTATTCTTCCCGACATGATTGAGGTAGGAAGTTTTATTGGTTTGGCTGCCATGACTGCTTCCGAAATCAATATTAAAAATGTAGGAATCGAACACCTTGGAATTATCCCCGAATCGTTCCGTCGATTGGGAATAAAAATTGAACAGAATGGCGACGACCTTCTGGTAAAAGGGACCGAACATTACGAAATTGAATCGTATATTGATGGTTCGATTATGACCATTGCCGATGCACCTTGGCCAGGACTCACACCCGACCTTTTGAGTGTATTTTTGGTAGTCGCCACACAAGCAAAAGGAAGTGTACTTATTCACCAAAAAATGTTCGAAAGCCGTTTGTTTTTTGTGGATAAACTAATCGATATGGGTGCTCAAATAATTCTTTGCGATCCACACCGTGCAACAGTTATCGGCCTCGACAGAAAACTGAGTTTACGCGCTACAAAAATGGTTTCGCCCGATATTCGCGCAGGTATTGCATTGCTTATTGCAGCAATGTCGGCAAAAGGTACCAGCACCATCGATAACATTGAACAAATAGACCGTGGTTACGAAAATATCGATAGTCGTTTAAATGCACTCGGGGCAAAAATTACAAGGTTTTAAAACATTAATTGAATAAACATTTGAACGCTTATTTCGTTTATTTGTAAGATCAAATTATATTTGCGCACAAATAAGAAAAGTTATATCATGAAAAAATTGGTTTTATTATTGGTAATTGTACTAATGGGGACAGGAGTTGCCTTTTCGCAAAAAATAGGTATTAACATTGGAGATAAAGCACCTGAATTAATAGGTACAACTCCCGACGGAAAAACGATGAAATTATCGGACACAAAAGGAAAACTTGTTTTGTTAGACTTTTGGGCATCGTGGTGCGGTCCATGCCGCAGAGAAAACCCGAATGTTGTAAAGGCATACAACGAATACAAAAACAAGAAATTTACTAGCGGAGATAGTTTTATCGTTTTCAACGTTTCGTTAGACAAAACAGCAGATGCGTGGAAAGCCGGAATTAAGAAAGACAAATTAGACTGGCCATACCATATTAGCGACTTAAAATATTGGAGTTCGAAACATGCAGCAATTTATGGTGTAAAAGGAATTCCTTCAAGCTTTTTAATAAATGGTGATGGAATAATTGTAGCAAAAGGAAACGCTCTTAGGGGCCCAGGACTAGAATCCAATTTAGATAAGCAGCTAAAAAAATAGGAATAAGAGTTATTCCTTTAAGTTATTTCTAAATCGTGCAAATTGGCACTCAATATTTACATTGGGTGCCAATTTGTCGTTTATATTTGCATGGCAAAATTATTGCTATGCATGTGTAGCAATTTAAAAGGGTAAAAATGGCAGAAGAAAAAGTGAATAAAGGAGAAAATACAGCAGAGGAAGTATTGGAGAATGTAACCAATACCGAAGAAACAAAGGAAGAAGCTCCGAAAACCGAAGAAAAAACTTCGAAAAAGAAAAAATCAAAAAAAGATAAAAAAGAAGCTAAACTTGAAGAAATGGGAGAAAAACTCCAGGACATTCAAGACAAGCACTTGCGTTTGCAAGCCGAGTTCGACAATTTCAGAAGAAGAACCCTTAAAGAAAAAGCCGAGTTGATTAAATCAGGTGGCGAAAATGTTTTGGTAAATATTTTACCTGTGATTGATGATTTTGAAAGAGCCATTGATTCGCTAAAAGACCTTTCGGACAAAGATGCAGGAAAACAAGGGACTAATCTGATTTACACAAAATTTCAAGAGTTTCTGAAACAAAACAACGTGAAAGAAATTGAAGCTTTAAATGAAGTTTTCGATGTGGATTTACACGAAGCATTAACAAAAATTCCAGCTCCGAATGAAGAGTTAAAAGGGAAAGTAGTTGATGTGATATCGAAAGGATATTGTTTAAACGAAAAGGTAATCCGATTTGCAAAAGTTGTAATTGGAGAATAATTTGATTTAAAAACACGATGGCAAAAAGAGATTATTACGAAGTTTTAGACGTTAGCAAAGGAGCAAGTCCCGAGGAAATAAAAAAAGCCTACCGTAAAAAGGCTATTCAACACCATCCCGATAAAAATCCGGGAGATGCACAAGCCGAAGAAAACTTTAAAGAAGCTGCTGAAGCTTACGAAGTTTTAAGTAACGGCGATAAAAAACAACGTTACGACCAGTATGGCCATGCCGGAATGGGTGGTGCTGCCGGAGGTGGTTTTGGTGGTGGTGGATTCTCCGACGTTGAAGATATTTTCTCATCGTTTGGTGATATTTTTGGTGGCCACTTTGGCGGATTTGGTGGTTTTGGTGGCGGTGGAGGACGTGGACGCGGAGGGCGTCGTGTTAGCCGCGGTTCCGACCTACGTGTGAAAGTAAAACTAAACCTCAGCGAAATTGTAAATGGCGTTGAGAAAAAGATAAAAGTAAAAAAATACGTTGCTTGTCAGCATTGTAGTGGGTCGGGAGCTAAAAATGGTTCGTCGCATTCTACATGTGGAACCTGTGGCGGTGCCGGACAGGTTACCCGCGTACAAAACACGCTTCTAGGCCAAATGCAAACTACTGCTGCTTGCCCTACGTGTCAGGGTGAAGGTAAAATGATTACTGACAAATGTAACCACTGTGCCGGCGAAGGAGTATTGCGCGACGAAGAAGTAATTAGCATAAACATTCCTGCAGGTGTTGGCGATGGCATGCAACTAAACGTTTCGGGTAAAGGAAACCTGGGACGTCGTGGTGGAGTTAATGGTGACTTGTTGGTTGTTATTAAAGAAGATGACCACAATGAATTAGTACGCGATGGGAATAACTTAATATACAATCTTTTCCTTTCGTTCCCAGAGATTACGCTGGGAATAACTGCTGAAATTCCAACAGTAGAAA
>JAUVDE010000081.1 GCA_030595485.1 Draconibacterium sp. | reverse complement strand
ATGTATTTTGGTGGGCTTTGGGGAGGACAACTACAACGTTGGAGAACCGGAGTGTTTAATTCGAATCAATCAGAAAGTCCAACAGCATTTCTTCCTGAAGATGATGAAGCTGCCTTATTACCGATTGTAGCTAAAATGACAGATGATTTATTAGCGTTTGCTGAAAAGCCCAAAGCGATTGAAATAGTAGATGAAAATGGAGATTTATTATTAGCAGGAGATAATAATCGACGTTTTTTCGAAGCTTCCTGGATGCACAAATACAATGGGAAATATTATTTTTCCTATTCAACAGGCGATACTCATTTATTGTGTTATGCCACCGGCGACAGCCCTTACGGACCATTTACCTATCAAGGGATAATAATGACTCCTGTGGAGGGTTGGACAACTCATCATTCCATTGTAGAGTTTAAAGGCAGTTGGTACCTGTTTTACCACGATTGCATTCTATCGGAAGGGGTAACGCATTTACGGACAATAAAATACACCGAACTTAAGCACAATGAGGCTGGCAGCATTCTAACTATTAATCCATATACGGAACTTGGTCAGGGCTAATGTATTAAGTATCAGGATGTCTATTGCATTCAATTTCGTTCAAATGCTAAGGCATTTCTTGCTCAATATCCTTCATCTGTTTTTTGGTTGAGGAGTAATCAGTGGAGATGTCTTTCTTTTTTAATCGGGTAAATAGTTTTCCAACGTTTTCTGATGGAGAAAATCGAACCAGGCTTAGTGACGAAGCTTCAACACGCATCTGGTCATTGTGCTCGGTCATTATTGTACTAACCGGATCTGCCTCTTCTTCCGACAATCGCGCTTTTACAGGAGGATTATATTCTCCTATAAACTTCATGTTCTCATTTGCTTGGTCTAAATCCGATTTTTGCTCCGGAGTAACCCTAACTTCCGGAATGTCAACATTTTCGGAATAAAGAGTTATGATTGGGTCCAGTAGTATGTCGTGAATGCGAACTAACTTTCGGAAATAAGAAATATGTGATAATACAATGGAGTCGCTAGGCAAAACTTGAATGGTAAAAATTCCATCGGAAAGGCTAATGTCTTTATCCTTGCTGTTTAAGTTAACAATATATACATCCGAAATAGGTTCGCCCTTGGGGTCCACAACTTTTCCTTGAATGGTGAAACGTTGCACTTGTCCAAAAGAGCTTAAGGTAAGAACTACAAGAGCAAAAATTAGTAGTGGTCGCATGGTATTAATTTGCTTTATTCAAAGTTCGGTAATATGTCTGTTAAATTCCCTATGTAAACTATAAACAATGTTAAGGCCAAACAGTTTAATTATTTTCCCAAAAATAATTAAACTGTTAGTACGAGAAGTATTCCGGTTAAGAATGTTTAAACATATTCAACCTTCACCTTTTTAAAAAATTTGTGGACTAATATTTTTACGATTCGTTTTATTACAAATTTTCTGAGCTCCAGTTCCAAAGGTTGGTCCGGGTCTTGATGTGCCCAGTTTATTCGGGTTCCAACAATTATATCAATAATATCGTGCTGTAATAGTAGTTTTACAATTTCTTCGGGTGTCGAATCCTGAAGTCGGGTGTCGCTGTCGTAGTTTTCCAAAATTTCCTCTACTTTTCCAAGCGTGAGAATTCCTTCGGTTACCATTTCGAAACCTTCCATTTTTGCACTTGGCGGAAGTGTGTCAAGGTTTTTATTTCCATGCTGAATTTCAACAGATAAGTCAAGTTCGCGTGCTATAATCTCTGCTGTTGTTCCTCCACAAATTATTTTCTTTCCTTCAAAATCCTGAATTCTTCCTACAAAGTCAAAATCCTTCATTTTGTAAAATGGGGGGCCGGTAATAAGCATGAAATTACGAGGTTCGCGGAAATACATTACTCCGCAGGTAGTGTCGTCTTTTACCGAAAAATCGTCATTCATCATGGCCTGGTTAACAATCTTTCGCGCCAGTTTCGTTGCAGACATATCAGGCATGCGGGCAACTTGTTTTAAAACGAAGTCCTCAACTTTATTCATGCCCCATCCCAATGGAAAACGTTTATCGCCCAAACCCGATTCAGGTACTCCGTCCGACATGAAAATTATGCGATCCTCTTTCCGGGCATTAAATTCTTTACAGCGTAATACTTTCCCCTGGTTCTCTTCTCCTTTAATGGTAAGCTTGTATTCTTTGGGCTGAGTCAAAACTCCATTCCGAACGACCATTATGCAAGGATTGTCGTAATTCACAATTCGAACATGGCCTTCGTTATCTAGCTCAATTATAGTGAAAGTGGCATAACTTTCCTTTCCATCGCTACTTTTAGGAAGGGTTTCCATAATTATTTTGGCAGCTACTTGAGGCTTGGTATGCAGCTTTGTATATTTTAATGCCATGGTTGCAGTAAGCGTGGCCAAAACACTGGCTTTTATTCCATGTCCAATGCCATCGCTTAGTACCATTATTGTCCGGCCTTCTTCGCGAATTATACTCGATTGAAATACGTCGCCACAAGCTATTTCACCTTTCGGACGTTTTTGTTGAACGTCAATTTCAATATGATAGTTGTCATTAGTCGTCGTCACCATAGCGGTAGGTTTCAATAATTGAATTCAAAAGCGCTTCGGTCTCTGCTGCATTTTCACCTAAAAGAAAAGCAACCTTTTGTACCGTTTCAATATTTTGTTTGTTAATGCGGCGTGCCCGGCTTATAATTTCGTCCTGTACTAACATTGGAGCCGACATATCACGGAAAAGCGCACCGACCACACGATTTTTATACAAGGTTACTACCGATACGTGTAGCAAGTGGTCGTGAAACTTAATGTCGCGTTCCAACATATCGTCACCCGATGCCAAAACACTCGACAGCATTTTCAGAACCACATCTGGAATTAGGCCACTCACGTCAGCATTTTTTAAACCCGGAATCGTATCATAGAGTTCTTCGGTATCTTCACCCATTAATTTTGCAAAACTTTCGTTCGAATCTACAATCTTTAAGTTGCTGTCAACCATTACAATTCCCGATGAAATCTTATGAATCATTTTGGATGATACTTCCATCGATTTCTGTGCTTTTTCAAGGCGCTTCTCGGTCTTTTTTAGTTCGGTAATGTCGTTTATCGAACCCACAATTCCCACAATATTTCCGTCACTATCACGAATTACGGCTTTATTCAGAATAACGTTGTGCGCAGTACCATCGCCATGTCGCACAGGGGTGTTATAAACCTGTACGTCGGGGTTGGCAATCAATTCTTTATCTTGTCTTAAATACTTGTCGGCCATTTCTTTTACATGAACCTCGTGTATTGGTTTGCCTACAATTTGGTCTTTTGTTTTTCCTGTAAATTTTTCATGAGCAGCATTACACATTTGGTAAATGCCATTTATGTCTCGGTAGAAAATTGGAATAGGAAGCGCATCTATAATTTTCTGATGAATCTCCGGGTCTTCAATGTTTCCGGTCAGAAAGGACTTTTTATCGTAAATCATGGTTCAGTAGTTTCAAGTTTTTTCGATTCTGAAAAATAAGGAATAAAATTAGCAATTGAAATAATTAGATGGTTTGTAAAAATTGTTTAAAAACACAGAATAGAGTGAGGGGGAGTTTTATGTTGCTTGTTTTTAATCATTTTAAATTCCAAAGAAGATGATTGTAAATCATACTTTTGAGGGCGCGTAAAACTATATTTGTAGCATAAGATTTTTAAACACACAAAGTGAAACTAAGCAAAATTATAGAATTGACCCAAGCGAAAGTTGTTGCAGGTGATACGACGAAGAACCACGACTTGCAAAAGGCTTTTAGTTCTGATTTAATGAGTGATGTATTAACGCTTGATGAGGATCATATTTTATTGGTAACCGGATTGTCGAATGTGCAGTTAATACGCACTGCTGAAATGGCTGATATTGAAGTTGTTGTTCTTGCCCGAAATAAAAAGGCAAATGACGAAATGATTGAATTGGCCAAGGAAAATGGTTTGGTCTTACTCGAAACGCCATTCTCGATTTTCAGAACAAGTGGTATTTTGTACAAAAATGGATTAAATCCTGTTTATTAATGAACTTGGAATTTGACATAGTAAGTGGCGATTTTAGCATGGCAGGACGAGCTTCGAGCCAAATTAAAAAGGTGCTAAAACAATTGCAGGTTGAACCGAAGGTTATCAAGCGCATTGTTGTGGCAATTTACGAAGCCGAAGTAAATGTTGTGGCACATTCGCTTGGCGGAAAATTAACTGCTTTGTTCGATGAAAAGGGAATTGAGATTGAGTTAAAAGACAACGGACCAGGAATTGCAGACATTGATCTTGCCATGCAAACCGGTTATTCGACAGCATCGAAACAAGTACGAAATATGGGATTTGGTGCAGGAATGGGGCTGCCAAATATTAAAAAGAATACCGACGAATTAGCTATAAAAAGTAAGGTTGGTGTTGGAACCACTTTAACTTTCAGAAATTACTTTTAAATGAGGAAGGTTGAAAAATATCACGCCATAAAGGTTGATACCGAAAAATGTATGGGCTGCACGCATTGTATGAAAGCGTGTCCTACCGAGGCAATTCGTATTAAAGGTGGTGTTGCTGCTATTAATGCCAACCGCTGTGTTGATTGTGGAAACTGTTTACGCGCTTGTCCGGTAAATGCATTTTATGTAAATCACGATACCCTCGAGCAGCTTAATAATTTTAAATATCGGGTGGCACTGTTTCCGTCAGTAATGATTGGCCAGTTTCCGGATATTTATAGCGAGGGAATGATTTATGAAGCGCTGATGAAATTGGGTTTTACACATATTTTTGAAGTGGAACAGCCTATTTCATTGTTAATTGATTCAATTACCGAGAACGTAAATTCGGCTAAAAATAAACCGGCAATTTCTTCATTTTGTCCGGCAATTGTGCGTTTAATACAGTCGCGCTATCCATCCTTGGTCGATAATATTGTTCCGGTAAAAGCACCACACGATTTGGCAGCTTGTTATGCACTTGATATACTTAGTAAAAAAGGTGCAGCGCGCGATGAAATTGGCATTTTCTATGTTTCGCCGTGTTCTGCAAAAATGGCGGCGGTTAAAAATCCAGTAGGCGAAGCTGAATCGATTGTGGATGGTTTAATTAACATGACAGATTTGTACAACCTTATAATGGGCGTAATTTCGAAAGAGGAAAAACAGGATACTTCGAGCTTGCGAAAAAACCTTACTCACGACGGGATTGTTTGGAGTTTGCCACGGGGAGAAGCACGTCATTTTAAACGTAAATCAATGGCTGTTGACGGCATTCACAATGTGGTGAAAATTCTGGAACGAATGGAAAATGGAGAAGTGCCGGAGTTAGATTTTTTGGAATTGAAGTCCTGCCACCAAGGTTGCTCCGGAGGAATACTGTTAACGGGAAATCGCTTCCTTACTGTTGAGCGCCTGCAAAAACGTTCGAAGCGTTATGCAATAGCCAGCCAAAATGAAGTTTCAGATTTTATTTGCAGAGGAATTAAAGATAAACTGAGAGCTGCTCCAATTCAGCCAAATTATGTTTTTGCTTTGGATACCGACCGCGTAAAAGCCTTGGAGAAATTGCAAAAAGTTGATCGCATTTTATGCCAACTTCCGGGAATTGATTGTGGAAGTTGTGGAGCACCCAATTGTCATGCATTAGCCGAAGATATGGTACAGGGCGATGCAAAAATGACCGATTGTATTTTTCTTCAAAACAGATATTTAAACGAGAATAAAATTACTGTAGCCAAAGCGACTAGGAACTTGGAAAAAGCCTGGGGGAAAAAACGTTTTGATGCAGATTGTAATAAAAAAGGAGGTAGGAATGAAGGTTTCTGATTTAGTGGAGAAGTTCGGACTAAAAGTATTTTCGGGCGAAGCAGGACTTAAGAATGAAGTTACTGGTGGATACGTTTCCGATTTATTGAGCGATGTGATGGGAAATGCTGCCGAAGGTGAAGTTTGGATTACTTTACAATCCCACCAAAATGTAATGGCAATTGCCTCGCTAAAAGATTTAGCTGCTGTTATTTTAGTCAAAGGTTTCGAACCCGATGAAGATACCGCTGAACACAGCAATGACGAAGGGATTCCTGTTTTAGGAACTGAGATGGATACATTCACGATTACCGGACAGTTATACGATACACTAAAAATCTAATCTATAGCTCTCAAAGTGTCAACTAAGTTTCAAGATAAATATCGCATTTCATCAGCCCGACTGCATAACTGGGATTATGCATGGAATGCCATTTATTTCGTAACTATTAACACGTATGCTGGGGATGAATTGTTTGGTGAAATAAAAAATGAGAAAATGCAGCTCTCAAATTTGGGAGTAATCGCCAATGTATTGTGGTTCGAAATAAAAAATCATTTTGCTGTTGTCGAATTAGATGCTTTTGTGGTGATGCCCAATCATGTGCATGGAATATTGGCCATTAATAATCCTCAAAATTATCTAAAGGAAGCAGAGACAGGGCATGCCCTGTCTGTACAGAAAGGCGAAAGTGAAGATGGAGTCGTTGATGGTTCCAAAGCTGTAAAGACAGGACATGTCCTGTCTCAAGAAGATACCAACGTTGGTAAAACTACTGATGAGAACGAAACCGTAAAGACAAGGTATGTCCTGTCTCAAGAAGAGAACAAGGCCCCCGGAGATAAACGATTCCAGAATCCTGGGAAAAATTCTCTCTCATCAATAATTGGCTCCTATAAATCAGCAGTATCAAAACATGCGCATCGTTTGGGGTATGAGTTTGATTGGCATTCGCGATTTCACGATAGCATTGTTCGAGATGAAATTGGTTTGCTAAAAGCTAGAAAATACATTGAGAATAATATTGTCAATTGGGATAAAGACGAATTTAATACCCCAATATCATGAAAGAGAGAAATGAAATTCATGATAAGGATGATAATAGAAAAGAGATAAGGCATGCCCTGTCTCAAGATATTAGCTTGCATCAGTACAGGGCCGACTTACATATTCACACTGTTTTATCGCCCTGTGCCGACGTGGAAATGTCGCCGGCAGCAATAGTTCACAAAGCCAAAAAGGAAGGTTTGCAAATTATTGGAATTACAGATCATAACTCAACCCGGAATACAAAACTTGTAAAACAACTGGCCCAAAAAGAAGGCATTTTTGTTTTGTGTGGTGTCGAAGTTACCACAAAAGAAGAAGTGCATTGTTTAGCCTTTTTCGAACACGAACATGAACTTGATGATTTTCAGGAATTTCTGGAAGAGAACATCACAAAAATTCCAAACCCTGATGGACACTTTGGTTACCAACCCGTTCTTGACGAAAATGAGGATATCGCTGAAATGATTCCGTATTACCTCACATCAGCTTTAAAAAAGGGGATTTCGGCTATTCAGAAAAAGGTGTACGAGTTGAATGGAATATTTATTCCTGCACATGTAAATCGTCCATTAAACGGACTTTATAGCCATTTGGGATTTATTCCTAAAAAGCTGGAATTCGATGCCTTGGGAATTACCGGTAAAACCACTGAAAATCATGTTCGAAAACATTATGTTGTAGAAGATAAAATTTCGTTACTTTATAATTCAGATGCTCATTTTTTAGCCCAAATTGGAAGTGCTTTTTCGGTATTTAATATCGAAGAAATTAGTTTTTTAGAAGTCAAAATGGCTCTGAATCAGCAAAATAATCGTTTCGTTGAAATAGTATGAGAACATTGTCGGAACATATACTTGATATCGTTCAGAATTCGGTGAAGGCAAAAGCTACATTGATTGAAATCATAGTTAAGGAAGATTTTAAGAATAACCTTTGTTCCTTAATTATTAAGGATAACGGCTGTGGAATGAGTAAAGAAATACTGGAACAGGCAGCCAACCCGTTCTTTACATCACGGACAACACGAAAAGTCGGATTGGGACTATCGCTTTTAAAACAAAATGCTGAAGCATCGGGTGGAGAATTTACGCTGGAATCGGAATTGGGTGTTGGAACAAAGCTGGAAGCCACTTTTCAAATGTCGAACATGGATAAACCGCCAATGGGAGATATCTGGGAAACCTTTTACTTAACGCTTTTAAGTTACACTGAAGGTGAATTGCTTTACCAGCATAGTACCCAAAAAGGGAAATTCTCCATCAGTTCTGGAGAGTTGAAAGAAGTACTGGACGGAGTTTCATTTCAACAAAAAGAAATTAGAGACGGAATTATTGAATTGATAAAAACCAACCTCGAGGAAATTGAGGCAACAAAATAAACTGAAAACAAGAATCGATATGGCTAAAATTAAATCATTGGCTGACCTTCGGAAAATGAAAGAAGAAGCGCAGTCGAAAATCAAATTAAGGGAAAACAGCGACAATCCTGAGCAAGTGGTTCAGATTAAGGTTGGAATGGCAACTTGCGGAATTGCGTCGGGTGCCAAAGAAACCATGAAATATTTTGTGGAAGAGCTGGAGCAGGAAGCGATTGACGCCGTTGTGACTCAAACAGGATGTATGGGGTATTGTTATGCCGAACCAACTGTAGAGGTTACTTTGCCTAAAAAGGAACCTGTGGTTTTTGGCGATGTGAAGAAAGAGAAAGCACGAGAAATAATTGATGTTTACATTAAGCGAGGCGAACTTATTGACGGAATTATTCCGATGAGTTTTAAAACCATTGACGACTAACAAACTACAACTAATAACTTATGACCGATTACAAAATGCATCTGCTTATCTGTGGTGGCACAGGGTGCAAAGCATCGGAAAGCGATGAAATTAAGAACAAGCTAAACGAGTTTCTCGAGGAATTCGAATTGCAAGACGAAGTACAGGTAGTTCTTACCGGTTGCTTTGGTTTCTGCGAAAAAGGACCCATTGTAAAAGTACTTCCCGATAATACTTTTTATACGCAGGTAAAACCTTCTGATGTCGAAGAAATTGTAAAAGAGCATGTGATAAAAGGGCGTCCGGTGCAACGTTTATTGTACACCGATCCAACAACCGATAAGCACATCAGCGATTCGAAAGGCATGGATTTCTATAAAAAGCAAATTCGTATTGCGCTTAAGAATTGCGGTTTTATTGATCCTGAAAATGTTGACGAATACATTGCTCGCAATGGTTACGAGGCAATGGGTAAATGTTTAACCGAGTTAACACCCGACGAAGTTATTAAGGAGATTAAAGACTCTGGACTTCGTGGTAGAGGAGGAGGTGGTTTCCCTACAGGTTTAAAGTGGGAAATTACCAAGAACGTAGAAAACAAGCAAAAATATGTGGTTTGTAATGCCGATGAGGGTGACCCTGGTGCATTTATGGACCGCTCGATTTTAGAGGGCGACCCACACTCGGTAATTGAAGCAATGGCAATTTGTGCATATTGTATTGGTGCCGATACGGGTTTGGTTTATATTCGTGCTGAATATCCATTGGCCATTCAACGTTTAAAAATAGCCATTAAACAAGCCGAAGAGTATGGTTTAATTGGCGATGATATTTTGGGAACCGGATTCAACTTTAAACTTGAATTACGTTACGGTGCCGGAGCATTTGTTTGTGGCGAAGAAACTGCCTTAATCCACTCGATGGAAGGTTTACGTGGCGAACCTACTTTTAAACCACCATTCCCATCTGTTTCAGGATACTTGGGCAAACCAACCAATGTAAATAACGTTGAAACTTTCGCCAATATTCCTGTAATCATAAATAAAGGAGCTGCCTGGTTTAATAAAATTGGAACCGAGAAATCGAAAGGTACCAAGGTTTTGCTTTGGCAGGAAAAATCAACAATGTTGGTTTAATAGAAGTTCCGATGGGAACCACCTTGCGCGATGTAATTTACGACATTGGTGGTGGAATAAAAGATGGCAAAGAATTTAAGTCGGTTCAAACAGGTGGTCCTTCAGGAGGATGTTTGACAAAAGAAATGTTGGATATTCCAATAGACTACGATAATCTAATTGCTTCAGGTTCGATGATGGGCTCGGGTGGAATGATTGTAATGGACGAAGACGATTGTATGGTTTCCATTGCTAAGTTCTATTTGGAATTTACGCTGGAAGAATCGTGTGGAAAATGTACACCGTGCCGGATTGGAAATAAACGCTTGCACGAGATTCTTGAAAAAATTACCGAAGGAAAAGGAGACGTAGAGGACATTACCCGATTAAAAGAATTGAGCTCGGTTATTAAAGATACTTCGCTTTGTGGTTTGGGGCAAACTTCTCCAAACCCGGTTCTTTCTACTATTGCTAATTTCGAGAGTGAATATTTGGCACATGTTGAAGATGGAAAATGTCCGGCAGGGCAGTGTAAATCTTTATTGCGTTACGATATTATTGAAGATATGTGT